>JAOZTL010000420.1 GCA_029942205.1 Bacteroidales bacterium
AGGCGGAGGATATAAAGGTGAGAAGCTACCTACATTCTATATGGCAGAATTCCCGCTTACGCAAGAAATATACATAGCACTAGTAACGCCCAATTCTAGCTATTTTCAAGGAACAAACCACCCCGTAGAGCGAGTGTCTTGGAAAGAAGCTGTTGCATTTATTCATTTACTGAATAACGAATTTGGTATTTCAGCCATTTGCGATGCAGACTATCATTTTTTGGATGAGCATCAAAATAAAACAGAGCAGCTAAACGAAGTAAAAGGCTTTAGACTACCTACCGATAAGGAGTGGGAATATGCAGCAGCAGGCGGCAAGCATACCGATGGTTTTGCTTATGCAGGTAGCGAGCGTTTAGAGCATGTAGGGTGGTCTGCTGATAATAATGATGTAGAAACGAGAACCGTGGGTTTGAAGTTCCCAAATCGTTTGGGATTGTACGATATGTCTGGAAATGTGTGGGAATGGTGTTGGGATTGGTATAATTCGGAGAAATCAGGGCGTGTTTTGCGTGGTGGCTCTTGGATCAATAATGATGACCACAGCCGTGTATCGGCCCGTTACGACTATGCGCCAGACTTTAGGGGCAGCAGTATTGGCTTGCGTTTGTTCTTTTGCTTGTAGTTCACATTCTGAGCTCAAGGGAGTAAAGCAAAAAAGGATAGAAATTTGAGCGTGCTGCGGAGGGACGGAGCAGCAAAGACAAATTTCAATCGTTTTTTGTGAATTTTATTGTTTGATATTAATTTATTTTAAAATAATACACATGCAGGTACAAATTTTTAGTATACCTACTTTTTCTAGTCAGGTACAATTAGATGAAATGAATAAATTTATGCGTTCGCACAGAGTTATTGAATAATTTTATGAGTGAAAACAGGCAGAAAAGAAACGTTTTAAATTCATAATTATGAGAGTATTTTAGTATGTAATTAGACAACACTTTTCTATTTTGAAATTAATTGTAAATTCTTGATAGCAAAAGATTTGCACTAGTGCGTAAACAACATCCAATAGCACGAAGTGCTTATTCTTACGCTTGTTCATAAAAAACAAGCCAATGAACAGAATTACATTTTTATTTATTTCTTGATAAATCATTACTAATGAAAGTTACAACGCCAGTGCGAAAGCAAGATAAGAAGGAAGAAAAATTTACTCCCACACGATACAGCCATGCGCAATTAGTTCAACTAGAATCCGATCGGGCTTTATTAGTTAAGCAAGGCAAGAATACTCGCATTCGTTTGTTTGCCAAACAGGTCAAGAAGAGTCGTTTTACTTTCACGAAAGACACCGAAAGTTTTGCTTATGTCGATTTGAGCGATATGAAAGACATACAAGAAGTCGTTTTTGAATCGACACAGCCCAATTTGGTTTATTTGGACTTAGGACGTTGCAATATTAGCAAAATAAAGATTCCTGCTGGTTGTGATAAACTGCAAACGCTCTATTTGCATGGAAACGGTCTGCAAGAAATTACTTTCGAGGGCGATTGTCCTGCATTGGAATTGCTCGATTTGAGCAAAAATAATTTGAGCAAACTCCAGCTACCTTATGCTTTCGAGCGTTTGCATTTTTTGTATTTGGATAACAATCCCTTAAAGAAATTATCTGATTTGCATCATTTTTTTGATCGAGACGGCTTTGATTTTTCTTTTGAAAATAATGATGCCCTAGAAGAACCGCCCCAAGAAATAGTACAGAAAAGCAAACGGGCAATCGTTAATTATTTCAAAGAAATAGCCAAAGAAGAAGCACGCTATTTGTTTGAAACCAAAGTGTTAATCATAGGAGAGGGCGGAGTGGGCAAAACCAGCTTTGCACGGCGAATGCAGAATCCCAAAGCTCTCTTGCCCAAAGACAAAGACACTACGCTGGGAATAGATGTTAAGAAATGGATTTTTGATGTGGCACATCGCACAAGGGGCGAGCAGACGATGTACGCCAATTTGTGGGACTTTGGCGGGCAACAGATTTATCAAGGAACGCACCAGATTTTTTTCAGTAGCAAATCGTTCTATGTCCTATTGCATGATACACGAGAAGAGAAAACCGATTTTGCTTATTGGCTAAACACGGTAGAGCAATTGGCTGGTGATGACAGTAAACTGCTCATCGTACAAAACAAAAAGCATGAGCATGTATCTAAGTTGGACAAAAATGCTTTGCTGGGGCGTTTTGGTGATTTGATAGTCGGTTTCAGTGAGTTAGACATAAAGCATGAAGCCGATCAAGTGCTTGCTTTGCAGGAGAAATTAAAGCAATATTTGCTTGATTTGCCCAATATCGGCGACAAGTTGCCAGCCTCTTGGGTACGAATCCATAAGGTTTTGTATGATTTGCAGGACAATTTTATTAGCTACGATCGTTATTTGGAAATTTGCCGTAAGGAAAAAGCCAACATTCAGGAACTCGATTTATTGAGCGATTATTTTAATCGTATCGGTGTATTTACGCATTATTACGACGATTCTGTACTGAAGCAGCGTGTTTTTTTGAACTCCAATTGGCTGGTAAATAGCGTGTATGAAGTATTGAACCACCAAACGGTAAAGAGCAACAATGGGCGCATCACTGCCAGCGAACTGCAACAAATATGGCGTGGCGATACGCTTTATGGCGAGATTGATTATTTGAGTCGATTGATGCAGCGTTTTGGTTTGATGTACCAATCGGATGCGGGGAATTATATTGTGCCAGCGCATTTGCCAAAAGAGCAGCCTTATACGCACTGGAAGCACAAGACAGAAAGTGATGTGCTGCAATTTACCTACGAGTTTGATCGGTACATGCCACGAGGCATATTGCCACGAATCATTGTTGCACTGCACCAGCGCATCAGCAATCAAGCGTTGGTATGGAGTAGTGGCGTGAATATTGAATATGAAAACAGTTATGCCGAGATCAAAGAGCCTTTTGATCAGCCCAACACTTTTTTTATTCGTATAGTGGGCGACAAACGCAAAGAGCTTTTGGGCATTATCCGAAATGAATTTGAGAAATTATTAGAACCTTATACCAAGCTAAAATACGAGGAGCTCATTCCTTGTACTTGCTTTAAATGTAAAAATACAACTTCTCCATTTTTCTATAAAAAGTCAGTTTTAGAAAAACGAAAAGCAGATAAAAAGTGGACTATCGAGTGTGAGAATAGTTATGAGGATGTGAAAGTATTGGCGTTGCTTGATGGCGTATTTGGTGGTGGAGATAAAGAACCAAAAGAGGATAAGAAAGAAACAATACAGAAACTGTTGGATAAAGGCGAAATAAAAAGTGCCTTGGAGGAATTTCTGAAAGTAAGCAAAAATACAAAATGGAATAGTGATGTTTCTACACAATTGATGCTATTCAATATGACCAAAAAGGATTTTAATACGAAGATAATTGATTATGCCGAATTTAGTTTGACACGAGCTAGAATAAACCATGCAATATTGGACTTTCTGGAAGATTTTGAATGGTAAGGTTATCGACCTTTTTTGATGTTAGGTCTTCCAGCTTATTTTTGTTGCTTACACAGTAGACGAAATTATCCATTATTAATTGTTGAGTCCTGTCTAAAAAGGGTCATTTTGCAAATATCAGACCTGGCAGGTCTTTTTAGATCCTACTAAAAAATAAATAAGTACTCGCACAAAAGTTTTTACACATTTACTTTTATGTATTTCATTAGTTGTAACTGCTTTACACA
>JAOZTL010000421.1 GCA_029942205.1 Bacteroidales bacterium
TAATATTAAAAAATTAAAAAATCCCTGAGCTACATTTAAAGTAAAAAAACTATTGCAAATTAGAACATTTTTTTACAATTTTGCGATCAATTACAAAACAAATTTCTCACTATGAAAAATCTAAAAAAAATATTTTTTCTAGCACTCATTTTTAGTGTGCTTTCATCTCAAGCCATCAATGCACAATCGAGTAGAGACTGGTGGAATAGTCTAAGTCCTGCTTGGAAAGAAATAATCAAAAAACAGGAGCTAAAAGGAAAAGACATAGAACCTACGGATGAACAATTAGATCGAATTGTAATGATTAAATACATTAATTGTTCTAATAATAAAGAAATAAAAACATTAGCTCCATTAGCCAAACTAGAATTATTGGAAAGAGTAAAATGTAACAATACATCAATAGAATCACTAGAAGGTGTTGAGAAATTGACTAACTTAAAACGTTTAGATTGTTCAAATAATGACAATATCAATAGTTTAATTCCACTAGCCAACTTGATCAGTTTAGAAGTGTTAAACTGTGGAAATACGATGGTCAAGGATTTGAAGCCTTTATGGAATCTGGTCAATTTACGCAAGCTAGACGTACATTTTGCAACGGTTAGTGAATTGACCTTTTTAAAAAACTTGCGTAGTTTACAATCGCTGAATGTGTCAGAAAATCAGTCTTTATTTACAATAGAAGGTGTAGAGTTTTTACAAAATTTATCTGAATTCTATTGTAGCGAAACTGTTATTGAAGATTTAACGGCATTGTCTAATTTAAAGAATTTAGAGATTTTAGACATTTCTAATACCCAAATATTAAGCTTACGCCCATTACAATCCATTCGTAGTTTGACAGAATTAGATTGTTCGTATACTTCTATCCGTACACTTAAATATTTATATTCACATCCAAACTTAATAATGGTATCTGCACGTAACACGCAAATTCCTGTAGAACGGATGCCTATCGCCATTGAAGCTATCACAAAAGTGAGCACTTCATGTATAATGGAAGTAGAATAACACCTAATATAAAACACAAAAAACCGTTAAATAAATACATTTAAAGGTTTTTTTTTGTAGTTACATGCATTAAAAGTCAATTGCTTTTACTTGAAAAATAGTTTTGTGTTGTTCTACATAATAACCTTGCGAGTCAAATAACCAAATCCAATCGGCAGTTCTATTAGCGACAGGAAAAGCAGTGTGTACCAACGTTTTGTTCTGTATTGCAGTACCTTTAAGTTGTGTCGATTTTTCTTGATAATCACTAATAATGCATGATTTACCTTTGGGAAGCGATTGAATATGAAAGGATTGAATTTGTTCTCTGAAAGTTTGTATTTCATGTTCAGAAACATCATCATTACTATTTTCAATGACATAATCGACAATTAAAATATCCAACTGGTTGAGAAGGTTTAACGATACCACAAAATCTACGTTATTTTCTTTCAACAAATCAGACAGTATTGTTTGAGGAATAATGACGGAAAGATCAACTTTAGTCTTCTGTTTTTTTGCCAAACGCACAGTTTGATACGTACTTTGTGCAAATCCAGATATTTCAGTTTCTATCAGCGTCAAGTTTTTGTATTTGCTTGCTTTGTGTCGCATTTGCGAGGGGTGTACGATGTCTACAAAAAATACGTTCTCGAAACGTTGACAAAGCTCTTCCGTAGGTATATCCAGCCACCAGCCACTGCCCAATATCATTGCAGTTTGCTGTTTTTTATTTGCAGCAGAATCAAGAATAAAACGTTTACATTGTTCCAAATGTAAGTCCCAATTTTCTTTTTCACGAATGTAGCGATTAATAATTCCGTCTTGGTCTATCGAATAGCCTAATGCTTTGATATAAGCATTTTTCTTTGGTTTAAAAAACATTCTGGTTTGCTTAAAATCTTATTTTGGCATCACTCGGCAAAATATCTTTTGCTCTATCTATTTCTTCATCAGACAAGTTATTGTTCTTTATATTAAAATAATGTAGATTACTCAAATGGCTCATTATTTTAGGAACTTTAGACAATAAATTATTTTTCAGGTTAAGTTGTTCCAATCGTTTCAGTTTTCCAAAAGATTCAGGTAAATCCATCAATTGATTATCCGAGGCATTCAATATCACTAAACTCTCCATATTTCCAAATGAATTAGGTAATTCTTCTATTTCATTAAATGCAATATTGAGTTCTTCCAATGCTTTCAATTTGCCGATAGAATTTGGAAGTTCTGTTAATTGATTATTAAATACATTTAATAGCATCAGATTAGGTAATTTCCCTAGAGATTCAGGTAAGACAGTGAGATTGTTGTACGAAAAATCAAGCTCCCTCATTCTTTTTAATTTATTGATACTCGAAGGAATTTCGGTAATATTATTTTTCGATAGGTTCAGTAAACTCAAATTCGACATGCTTCCTATTTCCGAAGGAATAGACGTTAAGCCTGTTTTATATAAATTAAGTTGTTGTAAATTTTTCAAATCACCAATAGAAGAAGGAAGTGTTTTCATTGTCGTATAGCCATTTGCGTCCAATTGTTCTTGTGCAAAAAGCATCTGCAAGGAAGTCATCTTTCCTATTTTTTTAGGTAGTTTTGTTAAACGATTTTCAGAGACATCTAAATAAGGAAGATAAATTAATTTCGTAATCGATTCGGGCAATTCTTCGATTTGATTCATGCGCAGATCAAGAATACGTACATTTTCCAACTTTTCTATTGACGTAGGAATAGACTTTAGCTTGTTTTCGGACAAATCCAAACTTTGCAGATTTCGTAAATTACCAAAATTCTCAGGAAGCTCTGTCAGTTCGTTTCCCCACAAGCCAATATCAATTATTTCAGCTAAATCGCATACACTTGCAGGAATACTTTTTAGTAGATTTCCACCTAAACTGAGCTCTTGCAACAAAGCCAAATCACCCACCTCATCGGGTATCGAAACAATCTGATTTCCTTCTAAGTTTAACGATAACAAAAAACGACATTCTCCTATTTCTTTGGGTAAAGTTGTCAGCAAATTTGCTCCAAGATTCAAATACTGTAAATTAGGTAAATTTGCTATTTCAGCAGGAATTTCAACAAGTTCATTTTTCCATAAATCTAACATTTGTAAGTTCAGGAACTCAAAAATCTCTTCGGGAAATTCGGTTAATTGCATGTCGCCTAAATTAAGCTTATACACTTTTTCAGGTTCTTTCATAGCTTCATCAATCGACATGTATTCTTTTGCATCTACCAAATCATTTTCGTCAAGCATTTCTTCTTGAGCTTTAAGCGAAATCACACTAAAGAGAGTTAAAAAAGATAATATTATAATATTTATTTTCATTGTTTTTTTTATTTTAGTAAGCAATATGACACAGATTGAGCTATTCAAATTACTGATAATCTGATATATATTTGAATATCGATAAATAGCCCTTTGTTTATAATACGAATAAGTAAACACCTTTGTTGTTTGATTTAATCAAAAAGTTTGCCTTTAATTTTATTCCCATCAAAAATAAAATAAAAATAATAAAAAAGCATCAAAAATCACAAGAGAAATATATACTAAATTCTTGCAGGATTTTAGTAAGCACTAATACCTATTCAACAGCAAAATACCCGAAATAAATTCAATTTTTTTTTTTTGTTTTACAATCTTCAAATTTTCAGCATAGCCGTACTACGGTTAA
>JAOZTL010000422.1 GCA_029942205.1 Bacteroidales bacterium
AAGAAGCAATTTTTAGGGACTAAGAAGCTTTAAAAAGATTTCAATAAGCAGTTTTAATAAAAAAATAAGCTTTAAAACATTTTCAATAAGCAGTCTTAGAGTACCCGTCTGCCGTTGAGCATATTGTAAGTATGGAAAGAATCGTATAATTTTGCAATTTTACGACTCCTTGAGTATCCAGGTAGAAGTTGATGAAGTTTGTTCGCTTTATGATTTGATATTTTTTCGATATTTACTTTTATGTGATTTGCTATTTGTAAGCGTTTTGCATAAATGCGTAAGCAACATTAAATAACACGAAGTGCTTAACTCAATTATCCTTTGACATTTTATTTTTTATAAACCTGCGTAAGCACATCAAAAAGGAGAAGACCTTAGATCCTACGATACACCAGTCCGTTATTTAATTGAAATTGCACCAAGCCGATGCTTTTAGCAATATAAATTTCGATAATGGTGAATGGCAGCCAAGTGGAGCTAAAATCTTTCAATGAAAAATGCAACAACTCATCATACGACACACCACTCAGCATTACATTGTATTCTTTACTTACGGTAGAGTATATTTTTTCATATTCATCATAACCATCTTCACCCATTCCTTTCGATTTGATGCCAGCACTAAACGAAACATCCACAATGGTTTCCACACCTAAATCATAACTAAACGAAACATCTTGGAGCAAAACATGCATCCTGTCGCCAAAAGGATCGGCATTAGCGGTAAGCGAAAGCGAAAAATCATACCAATACACCGAGCGATAGCTCTGGTAACAATACTCGGTATGCGTCATGCGTGTATTGATGCCCAAAAACGATGACCATGAAGGCGAGTAGTAATTTTCGTCTCTCTGCATCTCAAAATAATGCTGCATGGTATTCTCGTCTTCCATCAAAAATGTGCCACCAATGGCATCCTGCGTGAGCCATTCTTTACTGGTGCTTTGTATATCTTCTGTTTCTTCGATAAGTGCCGAGTCTTCGCCGCACGACTGCAATACTAAGGCACTCAAAACGACTGCAAAACAAATTTTAGCGAGGTATTTGGTAATATTCATCATTCGACATCGTTATTTTTAATATTCCTTGTTCATAATTGTAATAAAGTGTATCAACGTATATTTGGAGAGTATTTTCGGCAACATACGGATTTGCGAAAATAAACACATTCTCATACATTTGTCCGTCGAGTTCAAAACTGGCATACCAATCGTAATTCCCTTCACTATTGGGCTTTGTCGGGATTATAAAAGCCGAACGACTCATCCATACGCTACCATAATCGGCTGTTCCCGAAAAGTTATCGATCTCAATGCGAATATCAAAGGTCGGGTAATCGGGCGATAACGTGGTTTTGTTTGATTCGTATTGTATAATATCACCACAATGGTCAGGGTGTTGCATCTCGATGGTGCTTTGCCGCAAAACGGAATAATGAATAAGCAAGCCGCTAGAATGTTGCAGACTAAGCGTTTCGCCATCTTGATACGGCACACAAAGCAATGCCTCTGGATCTAAGCTACCTTTATCCAAGCTTGCCGAGTCGCAAGGGATGCAGCCTGATAGCACCAAAATAAATAGTAGAATAAAAATAAAATTTCTCTTCATAAGATAAGTATTTGGACAAAATTAACTGTATATTTGCTTTTCGATAAGTCATTGATTGTAATCGTTTTGTACATGAATGTAAGCAACATAAAAAAAATCGAAGACCTTGTGATACAATGGTTCGTTATAAAAAAACAACGAACCGTTGAATAAAGAACGTTTATTTAATGAAATATTGTTTTTTTGAACTAAAATAGAAAAGTATGATACGAAAAGTAAATTTATTGCTCATGGGTTTCTTTGTTTTATTAATTTCGTGTACGAAAGCGCAAAGTAAAATGAAAACATTTTTGACCGAAAAACGAGCGTACACAAAAATAGAAATAGACAGCGTACCCGAAATTCCGAAAGGAACAAACGAGCGTTCGGCAACATTTATCAAAAAAAGGCTAGAATCGATGATTGGTCGATCAATGCGCAGCTTGTGCCAACAGCAAGGGCTGAAATATCCACCTTCTTACGTTTTGTATCGAGCTTTCAAGCACGAGAAAGAACTCGAAATTTGGGCAGCCAACCAGCGTAGCGACACACTTCGATTGATAGCCACCATCCCTATTTGTGCGATTGACGACTTTCCTAGCACCAAACTCAACGAAGGCGATGGCAAAACCCCCGAAGGTTTTTTTCATGTTCGTAAATTATACGGCAGTTCGTATGGTTTCATGTGGATTAAGCTCACCAATAGGGAATTAAAAGACTTTGGCGAACCAAAATACGGATCGAGCTTTAAGCTTTGTATCGACTACCCAAATGCCATTGACCAAAAACACACCAAAAAACACAAAGGCGCAGGTGTAAGCCCTGGCAGTGCGATTTGTTTACACGGCAATTGCGTGTCGGCAGGCTGCTTGTCGTTTACAAACGAACATTTCCTCCCCGTATTCTTAATGGCTGATCATTATAACGAAAAAAGATACGGAAGGATGCAAATTCATATTTTCCCGTTTCGGTTTACAGATAAATTAATCAATAAGTACAAAACCAAAAACAAGAAAATACCTGAAACCGACATGCTTGCGTATTGGGCTAATCTGCGCCAAGCATACGATTTGTTAAATAAAAACCAGCGTGCATTAGAAATTGGAACAACTGGCGAGCAGTATACTTTCAAACAATATTGATGCTGTTTTTGGGATTCTTGAATGGTCTTATTACTTTTGCCCAAGTAAATTAAAAATTTTTTAAGTATCAAAAAGGTCGAAGATCTTATATACTGAATTACTGTTATAATTGTGATTTAGAAAATGAATTATTTTTTGTTTTTATGAGTAAAAATAGGAAGAAAAGAAACGTTTTAAATTCATAATTAGGTGAGCATTTCAGTATAAGTGCGTAAGCAACATCAAAAAGGTCGAAGACCTAAAAATAAAAATGTGGTTCTACATCAGGGGTTAGATAATTTCAGGGTAAATAAAGCAGTTGTAACCATCGGAACATTCGATGGTGTACATCGGGGGCATTATCAAATATTAGATCAATTAAAGCAAAAAGCTACTGAGCAAGGAGGCGAATCGGTTGTACTCACGTTGTGGCCACACCCACGTATGATTATTCGTCCATTTGATAATTCGTTGCAGTTACTCAACTCGATAGAAGAAAAAGCTGCTTTGCTCGAAAAAGCAGGAATTGATCATTTGGTTATTTATCCGTTCACTCCGTTGTTTTCCAAGCTGTCTTCGTGTCAGTTCATTAAAAATATTTTGGTCGATCAAATGCATATCCATCAATTGGTGGTGGGCTACGATCACCGTTTCGGGCACGACAGGCAAGGCGATATTCATGTTTTGCGTCAGTGTGCAGCTTCCTACGGATTTACCGTTGATAAAGTGGCAGCTTTGGCGGCAGACGGCATCAATATTAGTTCCACAAAAATAAGAGAAGCATTAAGCAATGGTAAGGTAACGCTTGCTAATCAATATTTGAATTATACCTACCGCATTACAGGTAAAGTGGTGCATGGTGAACAATTGGGACGAAAATTAGGTTATCCTACCGCAAATGTGAAATTATTGGCAAGCTACAAAAAAATACCAAAACT
>JAOZTL010000423.1 GCA_029942205.1 Bacteroidales bacterium
TGTATGCTATTCAAGCAAAAGCGATACCTGCAATTTTAAACCAAAAAGATATTTTGGGCATTGCACCTACGGGCTCAGGAAAAACAGCAAGCTATGTTTTGCCTATTTTGATGCATGCACAAAAAAGAAAAACGACAAAAAACAGGCACGTTTCGGTTTTGGTTTTAGCTCCTACACGCGAATTAACTGTACAGATTAATGAAGTCTTTCAGCAGTTTTCGTCTATGCTTTCCGAACCAATAAAATCCTTGCCCGTATTTGGTGGTGTTTCCATTAACCCACAAATGCAAGCCTTGCAGAATGTTCATATTCTAGTCGCCACGCCAGGCAGGCTAATAGAATTGGTGGAATCAAATGCGGTACACCTTTCCCAAATAGAAACTTTGGTGCTGGACGAAGCCGATAAAATGCTTCAGCTCGGGTTTAAAGATGAAATGAATCGAATTTTTACGTTCTTACCTAACAAGCGTCAAAACCTGTTATTATCATCTACTTTGAGTAGCGATTTGTATACTTTTAATAAACTATTGATACACGACCCGTTGGTGATAAAGGTAGAACAGATGCAAGATAATTTGGATTTAATTACACAAACAGGCTATTTTGTAGAAGAAGAAAAGAAAGGTCCTTTGCTGCGCCACCTTATCCAAAGTAAAAACTTGCAACAAGTATTAATTTTTGTATCATCGATAAAAAAAGCAGACAATGTAGCCAACAAACTTCGAGCAAACGGCATTACTGCTTGGCCTATTCATAGCAAAAAAAGCCAAGGCAAACGCTCAGATCTTTTGACCAAATTCAAACACGGCAAACTACGTGTACTAGTAGCTACCGATTTGATCGCTCGGGGTATTGATATTGAGTTTTTGCCTTGTGTAATCAATTACGAATTGCCACGCTCGCCCAAGGATTTTGTACATCGCATTGGACGCACAGGAAGAGCAGAGCAAGCAGGTGAAGCTATTTCATTGATTACGCCAGCCGATCAGCACCACTTTAAAGTGATACAAAAAAAAATGGGCAAACAAGTAACCATGATTAATAGTGAAAATCTATAAGGCGAAGACCTTAGGAACGCAAATTTAAATAACATCTAACAGTTATACTCGTTGATTTGTCCTTTAATTTCCTTTAAAAATCCTTTAATAACGGTGCTATTGACAGATTTTTTAAGTCATTAAAGAACAAAGTAAGTTCGCCTAACTTATTCGCTTATTTAATTTATGTTCCTTAAAACGGCATAAGATGAACATAAACATCAAACACATAAGCCTTGTCGTGGACGATTATGACAAGGCAATCGAGTTTTACACCCAAAAACTAAACTTTGAATTGGTGGAAGACACAAAACTGGACGAATCCAAACGTTGGGTATTGGTAAAACCTAGGGGAACAGCCGATTTTTCGCTTCTGCTAGCCAAAGCAAGCAACGAGGAACAAGCCAGCAGAATAGGAAATCAAACGGGAGGGCGTGTTTTTTTGTTTCTGCATACCGATAACTTCGATCGTGATTTTGATAATCTAACGAAGCACAACATCCAAATAATCAGACAGCCAAGTGTACAGCCACACGGCAAAGTAGCTGTTTTTGAAGATGTATTCGGTAATTTATGGGATTTGATTCAACCAACGAAATAAACGAAGTGTTGAGAGTACAATGATAAAATTACTGTGTTATCGTTCTAATAAATAAGCAAATAAAGTGTTGCATTTACTAATTGAACTTATGGCAGACCTTAATTCCATAGGGATGAGCAATAGGTAGCCACGGATGAAATAGAATGTGGGGAAATAAGAAGTAGAAAGTAAAAAAGGAGGCGAGAAACCATTTGCGTAAGCCACATCAAAAAGGTCGCAGACCTTAGTATCCAAATTGCCCGATTACCCAATCGAACAAGGCAAGTGCCCAGAGGGATACTATAACAATAAGGATGATTGGATAATAAGAAAATGACCAATCAAAAGAAGGCAAATATTGGCTTAATGAAAGGTATTGAAATAGCTCCAGCGAGTGTTGGACGGAGTTACTGCCAATTGTCAAAAAAATTGCCCAAACGAATAACCCAATAAATAAAATAGAAAATACTACAATAGACTTTGTACTAATGGCAGGCTGTTTCGTTTCTTTGTCGGAAACAATCTGTTGCATAACCGACTCGGTAAACCATGCTGATGGTTCTTCGTTTATCGCCTCAGTCAATAATTGTTTCGTATATTTATCTGATTGATCCATATTGTTTTTATTCAATTAAGGTCTTCGTTCGGAGACCTCAATATACAATTATTTTTTTGATTAAGGAACATCAAAAAGGTCGAAGACCTATAAGATGCTTTGCAGTTCATTTTCCAGCATTGCATTTAGTTCGGTGTATAGCTTCTTGCGTGCTCGATGCAATTTCACTTTAATATTTGCTATCGATAAGGACATGATCTGCCTAATTTCGTCTATTGAGTTTTCATTCAAATAAAATAAGGTAATCAGCGCACTTTCGTCGGTCGATAATTTTGTTAGTGCTTGTTGAATAAATTTCTTTTGTTCTTGTTGCTTCAAGTGCTGTAAACTATGATAAGTTTCAGCGATATTTTCGTCCGAAATCAAATCATCGTCGATCGTTGTTTCAATTACCTTCTTCTTCCGAATTTTGGATACTGCCGTATTATATACAATTCGATACAACCAAGTCGAAAACTTTGCTTCTTTCTTAAATTTGGACAACGCCGCAAATGCTTTCACAAAAGCATCTTGCGTTACTTCTTCTGCATCTTCGTTATTTTGCACCACCCTAAATGCCAGCTTGTAAGCCATCAATTTGTAACGCTCGACCAAGAAAGCATAGCTTGCAGCATGTCCTTTCTGTATTTTTGTGATGTAATATGTATCCGTTTTTTGTGCCATTAGTAGGTCTTCGCCTTTTTGATGTTGCTTACGCACTCATATAAAGTCTTTATAATGAATGATTAATTGTATATTTTACCGAATCATAGAAATTTATAGAATTGTGTAATTATACTTTATCAAGTTAATTTTGATTGATTATTAGCGAGTTAATCACTTTCAGCTATTTAATGTTGCTTCGTTGTTTTAAAAAACAAAGATATGAGCAACATCAAAAAAGGGCGAAGACTTTAAGACCTTAATCTTCCTCGTTTTTCTTGTTATTATTTAAGTAATAATACAAAATAAGACTCGAACCGCCAAAAAGAAACATCATCGAAAAATAAGCAACTTCTTCTTTAATGGTTGTGAATGCATCCAACATGCCTGCTGTAATGATGCCTAAAGCGATGCCGACAAAGAACATACCGACTTTCAATACGCCTGTTTTGTTTGTTCGTGTTTGGAACATTTTGGCATCGGCACCATTTTCGATCAATGCCAAACGCTCTTTGTTGCGGGTGTAAAAGAAAAAATACGCAATAGCGACTACGCTAATAAACATACTTACTGGAACTATTATTTCGACTGCATCCATATTGTTTTTTTGTTTTTTAATAAATATTTTTTTTGTAAATTGTTGCCTAAAAGGCTTTCGTAGGCTTGGACGCAAACCAACAAAAAAAGGTTACATCTTTTTTAGTTTTTTTTTTGTTCCATAAGGTATTTTATTAGAACTTTGCCTCATAAGGTCGAAGACCTTTAGTAA
>JAOZTL010000424.1 GCA_029942205.1 Bacteroidales bacterium
TCTGTACTAGTTCTATTGGCAGGAATTGTGATATACACACTTCCTGTTTTTCCGATTGAATTACTCATTTGTAGCGTTCCACTGTGCGAAAGTTTACTCATAAAATAAAACAATGCCGTCATAATTACCATCATGATTAATCCACTAATAGAAGAAAGTATCAGAACGAAAATAGTAGCAAGTCCACCTTCTATACTGGCAAGTCCACTCCATGCAAAAATCGTGAAAAACGCCACGAGGTTTTTGAATGAAAAGAAATGTGCACCATCATCTAAATCCGTATCTACATCGGCATCCATGTCATCAATGTCTCCCCCGACAAAGGTCATTATCATTTGAATAAGAAAAATGAGCGTTGCAGGAAATGCAATTGTCCAGTAGATTTGTTGCAAGGTTTCTAAGCTGTTCCACCAGCCTGAATAATCTGTCAGCATATTTTTTTGTTTTAAGGATTAAATGGTCATTGACCTAACTTTGTTTATTTTATTGTTGTGTGTATTTTAGTATTTTCTTTTTCGATAAATTCAAGTGCGTAAGCAATATTGATAGGTCGAAGACCTTATTCTCAAAGGTAATCTTTTTTTTTTATTTTTTATTATTTTCTATCTTTTTTTTGATGAAAAGTGATATTGAGAGGATGGTTATGCTGATTTCTTATTTTTAGTCATTATTACAGTAGCTTTTGAACAAGAACGAAAGTAACATCAAATAGGTTGCATACCTTTGTATCCTAGTGTTTTAAACATTTCATCGGTTGTTTGCTCGTTTAGGTATAGGTAATCAATCGGTTTTCCGTCATTATCGGTGTCAATAATTATTTGCTTTGGCGAAGGAATCAGACAATGCTTGATGCCTCCATAGCCACTGATGGCATCTTGGTAAGCACCTGTGTGAAAGAACGCTAGGTATAATGGTTCTTTGTCTGTCGCTGGATATTTGGGCAGCAATACTTCTTGGTTCATATCTTCGGAATTGTAATAGTCAAAATGATCGCAACTAATACCACCGATATTTACTTGTTGGTAATCGTTTTCCCACTTATTGATTGGCAGAAGAATAAATTTTTCTTGAATTGCCCAAGCATCGGGCAGCGTATGCATCAAGCTATTGTCGATGATGTACCAACTTTCGCTATCGTTTTGCTGTTTCTGTTCCAGCACTTGAAATAAAATGGCACTCGATTCGCCCACCGTGTATTTCCCAAATTCGGTATAAATGTCAGGCTCGGGAACACCCTCCGCAGCACACTGCTCTTTTATGCGTTGTATTATTTTATTAATAATTAATTCATAATCGTATTCAAATTTCAGATGATTGCGAATAGGAAAGCCGCCGCCCAAATTGAAAGAATCCAAAGAATGGCATTCTTTCTTTAGCTGCGTATACAAGTGGAGTGCCCTATGAAACTCCTCCCAATAATACGGACTGTCTTCGATTCCCGAATCAACAAAAAAATGCAACATTTTCAGTTCTACCTGTTCATTTTCTTTGATGTGCTTTCTGAAAAAGTCGATCATCTCCGAACTCCGAATCCCTAGACGAGAAGTACGATAAGGCGATTGTGCCTGCTCGTTGATTGCCATGCGCAGCCCAATTTCGAGTTTACCGTCAGTATTTATTTTCGTTAGCCGTTCCAGTTCCTTTAAGCTATCCAAAATGGTAATTGAATGCTGAAAACCAGCCTCACGCAAGGCTATTATTTTCTGTAAGTAATCATCAGGCTTGTAGCCATTATGAATAATGACCCGCTTACGATCCAGTTTTTTTTCGGCAAGAAGGCTGAAAATTAAATCCATATCCATAGCCGAAGAGGTTTCTAAATGCACCTGCTCGCTCAGTGCCTCATTGACGATGTAATGATAATGATTGCATTTTGTACAATAGCTATACTCGTATTTTCCTTGGTAGTGATTATTTTTTATCGCACGCTCGAATAAATCACGAGCCTTTTGAATCTGCGTCCTTACACTAGGCAGATAAACCAGCTTGAAAGGCGTGCCGTATTTATCAATCAAGTATTTCAACGAAATACCATGAAACGTCAAATACCCATCCTCCAAGTCGAAACCGTCTTGCGGAAATGTGTGTTTTTTCCGTATGAAATCAAAATAGGTATGCTTCATCAAAATTAATTGTCCTCGTTCCAGATAAGAGCCGCTGCGCCAAGTATTGCAGCATTTTTAGATAATAAACCAGATAATTCCATTTTAATCTTGCCTTTATAATTTTTCAGCAAATGCTCCTCAAAGTAACGTTGTGTAGGTAGCATGATCAGATCACCAGCAAGAGCCAAGCCACCAAAGAAATAAAAAACCTCGGGGCTAGTGTGCGCCACCGTGTCGGCTAATTTGCGTCCCAGAATCCGCCCCGTATACTCAAACGCCTCCAGCGCAATTTCATCGTTTTTGATAGCTGCCTCGTAAATGTGCTTTGACTCCAAACTCGCCATAGGCACTTCACGCAAAGCACTTTTCTTGTCCGAGTTTTCCAGCATTTCGAGTACCGTGGTACGAATCCCCGTAGCCGAAGCGTAAGTTTCCAAGCAGCCTTTGCGTCCGCAGCCACAGGTACGCCCGTCATAAAATACGGTGGTGTGCCCAATCTCGCCTGCCATGCCATCGTGCCCGTACACCAGTTCGCCATTGCTGACAATACCGCTGCCCAGCCCCGTGCCAAGCGTGATTACCACAAAATCTTTTTTGTCTTTCGCTTTACCAAATAGCATTTCGCCAAGTGCCGCCGCATTGGCATCGTTGGTCAGTTTGGCTTTCGTGTCAAATGTCGTTTGCAAATGCTCCACGATAGGCAGAATGCCTTTCCATGCCAAGTTTGGAGCATGCTCGATGCATCCTGTGTGGATGTTGCCGTTTGGCGCACCAATGCCGATACCGATTAATTCAAAATCATCCGCAAGCAATTCATTTATCTTTTCGCTTATTCGGCTGGTATAATTCTCAAAAAGAGCGTGTCCGCTGGTTTTGATAGAGCCTTCTTTCAGTATTTCTCCATTATTATTAACAAAACCGATGACCGTATTCGTGCCACCTACATCTATTCCTATTGCTACTTTGATCATGATTCTTTTATATTTTTCGTGTAAAATATTAAAAAGTCCTGTTCTATTAAATCCCTAATTTCTCTGAATTTGGTCAAAATCTCCTCCTCTGAGCCTTGCGCTTCGGCAGGATCTTCAAAGCCAATGTGCAACAGTTCACCCACTTTGCCCGTAAAAATGGGGCATGTCTCTTTGGCATTGTCGCACACGGTGATGACATAGTCGAACGCCTCGTGAATGAACTCATCCACGCTTGACGGTTTACCGCCCGAAATGTCGATTCCTTTCTCTTGCATCACCTGCACGGCACGTGGGTTGATGCGTGCTTCGGGAAACGTACCGCCCGAGTACACCTCCATACTTGGATCAAACGTTTTCAAAAAACCTTCAGCCATTTGGCTGCGGCAAGTGTTGCCTGTACATAGAATTAATATTTTCATGTGGATCAGACTTCGTCTGTTTTATTATTCGTTGTTATTGTGCTTATGCACGACTGAAAATTCATACTTCATATTCGCTTAATAGTCATTGTGCCCATAAATAAAAAAAAGATGTTGGGCTTTTACTCTTCCTGTTTTGGCA
>JAOZTL010000425.1 GCA_029942205.1 Bacteroidales bacterium
AGTGATCGAAAGTAATGCCATTATTGCTGCAGGTGCAGTAGTTACACAAAAAACACATGTCGAAGGTGGATGCATCTATGCTGGTGCGCCTGCAAAAAAAATAAAAGAAATTAGCCCCGAATTGCTCGAAGGACAAATCAACCGAATAGCAAACAGCTACTCCATGTATGCCAGTTGGTACAAATAAAGGTCTTCGACCTTTTTGATGTTGCTCACGCACGAGTGAAAATGCTTTTTTTAGCAGTAATTATTCTTTGATTAAAAAAAATAATATCTTTGTTGAGAAAATAAGGTCTTTGACCTTTTTATTTACTCACGCATGAGTGCAATAACTTTAATTAGCAATAATTTATCGAAAAACAAATAAGAACTTAATTATTTCTTGATATAAGGTCTAAAATAAAAACGAATGGTAGAAAATCCAAAAGCCTATTATGCCCCAATGCATACTGCCGAGCATATTTTGAATCGCACGATGGTGAATATGTTTGATGTAGAACGTTCATTTAGTAATCATATCGAACGAAAAAAATCGAAATGTGATTATCATTTCTCTCGCAACTTAACAGATACAGAGATTGCTCAGATCAACAAAAAAGTAAACCAAGTGATTGAGCAGAAACTTGCTATTAGCGAAAAAATAATACCAATAACCGAAGCCAAACAAACATTTGACCTCGGGAAGATTTCTGTTACCGATAACGAAACCATTCGTATTATCTCTGTTGGCGATTATGACGACTGCCCTTGCAGTGGCGTTCATGTACCGAATACAGACGAAATAGGACGTTTCGTTATATCCACATGGTCGTATAACGAAGGTGTATTGCGCTTGAGATTCAAATTACAATGATAGGTCTTCGACCTTTTGATGTTGCTCACACACGAGTGGAAACACTTTTTTAATTAATGATTTATCAAGAAATAATCAGCAACTTAATTTTGTCCATATACTTACTTAATTATTTTTTTCTGTTATGACAAAACATTATGTATTAGCCTTAGATCAAGGTACGAGTAGCTCACGAGCGATTCTTTTTGATCACGACCAAGAAATTGTAGGTAGCGAGCAAGTCGAATTTTCTCAGTATTACCCAAAAGTAGGCTGGGTAGAGCACAATCCACACGAAATATGGCAAAGCCAGTTTATGGTTGCCAAAACCTTAATTTCACGTTTAAAAATAGACACCTGGGAAATAGTAGCATTAGGTATTACCAACCAGCGTGAAACGACTATTGTGTGGGACAAACGCACAGGCGAGCCCATTTACAATGCCATTGTGTGGCAAGATAAACGGACTTCGGATTATTGTAATCAACTAAAAGAAGAAGGATGGGCAACTTATGTGCAAGAAGCAACAGGCTTATTAATCGATTCCTATTTTTCTGCCACCAAATTACATTGGATACTTGAAAATGTGGAAGGTGCACGTGATAATGCAAAAAAAGGTAATTTGCTTTTCGGTACAGTAGATACTTGGCTGGCATGGAAACTTTCTGGTGGAAAATTACACATTACCGATTATTCCAATGCTTCACGCACGATGCTCTTTAATATCGATACACTTGAATGGGACAAAAAACTCCTCGAACTGTTTGATATTCCGAGCATAATGTTGCCCGAAGTGCGCCAATCAAGCGAAATATACGGACATACAGATTCTGAATTATTCAATCTAAATATTCCCATTGCAGGTATTGCAGGCGACCAGCAAGCGGCTCTTTTTGGGCAGGATTGCTTTAGTGCAGGAATGGCAAAAAACACCTACGGCACTGGCTGCTTTATGCTCATGAATACTGGCGAAAAGCGCATTGTATCGCCATCGGGCTTATTGACGACCATTGCTTGGGGAATTAATGGCAAAATAGAATATGCACTAGAAGGAAGCGTTTTTATTGCAGGTGCAGCTGTCAAATGGCTACGTGATGGCATTAAACTAATCCGTAAATCAAGCGAAACTGAAGCAATTGCCGAAAAACTAGAATCTACCGAAGGCGTGTACGTTGTACCTGCTTTCTCTGGACTTGGTGCTCCGTATTGGGACATGTACGCTCGTGGTGCGATATTCGGACTCACGCAAGGTGTTACCGATGAGCATATTATACGTGCTACACTGGAGTCTTTGGCATACCAAACACGTGATGTGCTGGATGTAATGACCAAAGATTCGGGCATACAACTAAAAGCATTGAATGTAGACGGTGGTGCGTCGGCAAATAATTTTCTTTTACAATTTCAGACCGACATATTACAAACTCCTGTAATCCGCCCGAAAATAATAGAAACCACCGCACTTGGCGCTGCTGCACTGGCTGGATTAGCGGTCAATTTCTGGACAAAAGAAGAATTACTATCCAAAAGAGAAATTGATAGAGAATTTGTACCTGCAATGTCGGAAGAAAACGCAAATGAAAAATACCGTGGATGGCAAAAAGCTGTCAAACGAACCATGAACTGGGAAAAAAAAGAAAACAATGGCTAAAGTAAGAGCAAAAAAACACCTAGGACAGCATTTTTTGCGAAACGAAAAAGTTGCAAAGCAAATTGTGGATGCACTCATATTGCCTGAAGACGAACAGACTCCCTGCCTTGAAATAGGACCTGGCACTGGCGTACTGACACAATTCCTCATCGAACGAAACGATTTGGATCTGCAAGTAATCGAAATAGATAATGAATCGGTTGATTTTCTGCTCTTAAATTTTGAGCAGCTTCGTGATCGAATTTTACAGTACGATTTTCTGAAACTAAAGCTCGACGAACAATTTGACTCTCCTTTCGTTATTATCGGTAATTTCCCATACAATATTTCTAATCAGATTCTTTTCAAAGTGTTTGAGAACAAAATGATGGTTCCGCAAGTGGTTGGGATGTTTCAAAAAGAAGTAGCCAAGCGCATAGCATCGCCACCTGGCTCAAAAGTTTATGGCATATTAAGCGTATTGCTGCAAGCGTATTACGACATCGAATATTTGTTTACGGTAGACGAAAATGAATTTATTCCACCGCCGAAAGTGAAATCAGGTGTGATTCGCCTAGTACGCAACCAAGTAAATAAACTGGACTGCAACGAGAAGCTGTTTTTTCAATTAGTGAAAACAAGCTTTAATCAACGTCGAAAAACAATACGAAACTCCATCAAATCAATAATACAAACCCAACAAACAGATTTTGAATTGTTAAGCAAACGCCCCGAACAATTAAGCGTAGAGCAGTTTGTTGCACTCACCAACTGGGTGGAAGCAAATCGACTAAGCTAACACACTTGGAGTAATTAAAGAGCCAAAGAGGGACGTTTGTTTCCTACGGATTCGTTATTTTATTAAAAAGTGGACGTTCGTAGATAAGAATGAGCCGTTTTTACTAAAAAACCTGCTTTGTAGCCTACGGACTTCATTCTTTTATGTAAAAAACGTTCGTAGTCTACGATCATATAATAATGCGAAAAACTACGCCCAGCGTCTAAAGGTATAAAGCAAGGTCTTAGAGTTTTGTTTATTATGATGAACCGATTTCATTAAATTTGTAAATATGTGGATAGCGTAAAAAAGTAGTGACTTTACTCATTCTTAATTTTATTAGACATCTTTCTAGTTAGTATTTATGCCGCATATCTTAAGTTTACTAA
>JAOZTL010000426.1 GCA_029942205.1 Bacteroidales bacterium
TGGTACAGCTGTGGGTAATGGATGCCAATGGTAGCAACCGTAGCCAAATATCTGACATCGAAGGAGGAATTCAAGGCTTCAAATTCTCAAGCGACATGAGCAAAATCGCTTATGCCAAAGCCGTGAAATTAGACCAAACTCCTAACGAAATTTATAGCGATTTGCCTAAAGCAAATGCACGCATCATCGACGATTTGATGTATCGTCATTGGGATACTTGGCACGATTACACGTATAATCATATTTTTATTGCTGATTTTACCGATCATAAAATAACAAATGCCATCGACATCATGGAGGGTGAACGATTTAATACTCCTACCAAACCGTTTGGTGGCATGGAAGACATGGCATGGAGTCCTGATGCTAAAAAACTAGTATACGCATGCAAAAAGAAAACAGGCAAAGAATATGCTCTCAGCACCAATACCGATTTGTATGTGTATGAGCTTGCCAGCCAATCGACTACCAACTTAACCGAAGGCATGATGGGCTACGAAATGTCTCCTGTATTCTCCAACGACGGCAGCAAACTGGCTTGGGCTAGCATGGAAACAGACGGCTTTGAGGCCGACAAAGAACGTTTATTTATTCATGATTTTGCAAGTGGCGAAAAAAAGGACATGACCACGGCATTCGATCAATCGGTGTCTTCGCTAACATGGAGTGATGACGATAAAAACATTTATTTCATTAGCGGAACGAAAGCAACGTATCAGCTATACAAAATGGAAGTGGCATCGAGCAAAATAAAGCAAATAACCAAAGGAATGCACAACTACCGTTCGTTTGCATTGGCTGGAGATAAGCTTATTGGCACAAAGCAATCCATGTCGATGCCTACCGAAATGTTCAGCATCAACGAAGCCGATGGCGCAGAAACACAAATATCGACCATCAACAACGAATTGCTCGACCAAGTAGAACGTTCGAAAGTTGAAGAACGATGGGTGAAAACTACCGATGGCAAAGACATGCTCGTTTGGGTAATTTATCCACCTCATTTTGATCCGAACAAAAAATACCCAACTTTGCTTTATTGCCAAGGAGGACCACAATCGGCAGTAAGCCAATTCTTTTCGTATCGCTGGAATTTCCAGATGATGTCGTCCAACGATTACATTATTGTTGCGCCTAATCGTCGTGGATTACCGACTTTCGGACAGGAATGGAACGATCAAATTAGCAAAAATTATGGCGGACAAAACATGAAAGATTATTTTACAGCTATCGACGAAGTGGCTAAAGAGCCGTATGTAGACAATGATCGCTTAGGAGCTATTGGCGCAAGTTATGGCGGATTTTCGGTCTTCTGGATTGCAGGAAACCACAAGAAACGTTTCAAGGCATTTATCGCTCACGATGGTATTTTCAATTTTGAAAGTATGTACGGATCTACCGAAGAGCTTTTCTTTGTAGACTGGGATATGGGTGGTCCTTACTGGAATCCACAGCCAAAAAACAGCTATGCGGCATCGCCTCATAAATTTGTAAAAAACTGGGATACTCCTATTTTGATTATCCAAGGTGGTAAAGATTTTAGAATACCAGAAACGCAAGCAATGAGCGCATTTACTGCCGCCAAACTAATGGGCGTAGATGCTCGTTTGTTGTATTTTCCTGAGGAAAACCATTGGGTACTTTCGCCTCAAAATGGTATTATGTGGCAACGAGAATTTGCTGCATGGCTTGATAAATATCTAAAATAAGATCTTCAACCTTTTTTGATGCTGCTTACGCACTGGTGTAAGCAGCATTCAAAATCAATGGAGTATAACGAATAGGCACTTGAAACGTGCCTTTTTTTAAAGCATATTTACAAATGCCATGTTAGCAACTTTATTTATTTTTAATCAAATTATCATGTTAATAATTAGCAAAATAAAAGATTATTACGATTATTTTCAAGGCATTTTCGGAATTGATAAGAAAAAAATTTTGAAGAGAAGCAATTATATACTATTTGAAAAAGATGATTTTTATATGAGTTCCCGCAATTATAATATTCATATTTTCGCAATCAATAATAAAATGTATTTTTTAATTGAAACAAAAAAAGGATATTTTTACCGTCAAAATCACTTTTTGAAAATTTAGGCATTAGTGCATTGAATATAAAATATCTGATTGAAGAATATAAACAAGGGATTAAGACTGAAATCAATAAAACAAAAAGAGAACCTGTAGTTTATGCCAATAATCCAAGCAATCTAAATAATATAGATTGGGAAAATGGCTCACCTATTTTAAAATCGTTTTCTTTTCATAAATTATTTTCTGCAAAAGAAATTTATATTGAAAATAGAGACATTTTTAGGACATTTAATAGATAATCCTGAAATTCCAAATACAAACAAATACAGAGAAAATATTATCACATGGTTTTGATAATAAAAAATCGTTCAGACATCGTATCTGAGTTGTTGATAACAAAATAATTACTACCTCAATTTAGTATAATCAACAGTAAATAAACTAGTTGCTTTCTTTAATTTTAATAAAACTATCCGTCCTACTATTTTTTAGATTAAGCCCATTAATATTTTCGTTCAGACACTATACTGCAACTTTACTAAGGAACTTAAATTTAAGCATAGAATGTTTTTCAGATTTGATTATTTGAGTCTGTTGATAGTATGATTAATAATTCACTGATAATCATCGATGTTGCCCCCCAAATATGATCATCTTCAATTTCGTAATAAGGAGCTGTGAAAGAAAAGTCTTTGCGGATCATTTTTTTTTCTTTTCGTACTTCGGAATAAAAAAAGGTCTGAATTGGGACTTCAATAACTCTTTCTACTTCTGTTTGACTACGTATGAATTTTGGCATATCGTGCATGATACCTACTACAGGATATACTTGGAATTGGCTGACAGGAATATCGAGGGGAGTTAGTGCTCCTAGTAGTTTTACTTTTTCGGGTAAAATCCTTAGCTCTTCGTAAGATTCACGTAAAGCTGTTTGCTCTAAATTTCTATCATTTTCTTCATATTTACCGCCAGGAAAACTTATTTGCCCACTGTGCGGACTATTATCTGCACTCCGTTTTATAAAACATAAATGAATTTGTTTATCTTTGATATAAAATAATATTAGAACAGCACTTTTTTTGTATGTTTTCGGGTTCTGTCTTGCAAATGGATTAATTTTAGCTGATGGTAACATTAGGTTTTGAGCTGTTTTGCCCGGTACTGTTTGTTGTAGTTTTTGAATTAAGTAGCTTTCGAGAAACGATAAGTTAGAAAATAAACGATTATCCATGAGTGATTGCATAATTAATAAATTGACCAAATAAGATTATTGAAGTAGTGTTGGTATATTGAAAATATTACTAAAAGAAAACGAGAGAGTATGGTTAATTCCTCTTAATTAGTATTTTGTACTATTTAATATCATTTACATACGTTTGTAAAACTATTACACTCAAAAAATTATCGAAATTATGTTTTAACGATTTATTGCACTGCTTGATAAATTGTCTGAAAATAAATATCAAAACAGGCGAAGTATGATCTTACTGAATAATTAACATTTACAGAATTGCGTAAGCAATATCAAATAGCTCAAAAACCGTATTACATGTCATCTGTTTTAGGACTTTCTGTCTCAAAGTTTTTT
>JAOZTL010000427.1 GCA_029942205.1 Bacteroidales bacterium
ACAATATTTCATCCATCGAAGAAGATACTTGCTCGGCAGATACTGCTTGTTTATTAGAACTATTGGCTATTAAATCGGCCGAATTGTCTAGTCGTTTACTTTTACGTGCAATGGCGTTGGCTATTTCTTGCACTTTATTGATTATGTTACGTTGCTTGACGACCAAATTTTTCAATGCTGTGGCAATTGTTGCCATTTCACCGATATGCACGCCTTTTAAATCCGCATATAATTTCCCTTCAGATATTTTATTGGTATAAGCCGATAGTTCTTTTAATTCGACAATCACAAATTTACGGATGAGTACACGTATCGCTATATAGAATAAAGTAATCATTAAAAAAGTTACTATCAGTAGGCTATACAGCATTATTCGAGATGCTTTTTGTATTTCATAAGTAGGTATCGAGACCATTAATTTCCAATGCGCAAGTCCTTCTACGCTGAGATAGGCTAAGTATTCTTTTTGTTTTTTTGGATTTATGATTTGTATATTTCCTTTGGTTTGTTGAAGAATCTCAGTCGATTTTTCAGATAGATTCTGATAACCAATACTATCGGCATGTTGGATATTTAGATCAAAAACATACTCTTTGTTGGGATGAGCAATAACGATACCTTCTTCATCAATCAGCCAGCCATAGCCATTATCATAAAGTTTCATGTTGGATATGATGTCGGTAAGTGTTCTAAGAAAAAACACACCAGCAATACTACCAATGACTTCTTCTTGCTCATTTTTTATGGGGACAGCAATTACAAGAATCGGCTCTTTGAGTAATTTCGACATGTACGGTTCGGAGATAGAAATATCTATTCCTTTCTCAAAAATATCAACATAATATGATTTTGTATTTAATTTTGCTTCTTCTTTTCCGCCAAAGCTTGTGTAATAATCCCCATCAGGCACAACCAGACTCACCGAAGCATAACGACCTTCTACATTAGAGGCAACGTAGCGAACATCGTCTACCATTTTTTCCCATTCCATCGATTCTACATTTGGGTTTTTTGCCAATGTTTGTAGTTCAAGTATGCATGAATTTATCCATAAATTGATTTCATTGGATCTCCCTTCTACTAGTTGATCGGTTATTTGTTCTACGGTTTCTTTTTCGTTTGTGAGTAGTATAAAATAAATAGTAGCACCTGTAATGCTGAACAAAAAAAGCATGATACCGCTAAACCAAGCAATAAATTTTGTTTGTATATTATTAAATTGAAATAATTTCATTTGTTATGTTATTTCGTAAATGGATGAACTCTAGTTGTATTATTGCGCAACATGTTTTTTTAAGCTAAAAATCATTAATTTCAATACTTTTGTACAAGTAAGTAAACCAACACTTCTTTAAATTTATAATTGATAATTATTTTACTGATAAACAGTAGCTTGCGAGTGCTAATATCCAAATAAATATTTATCACTTATCAATATGGCTATTAAGCAATTACAGAAAAACTTAACGAACTATTATAGCTTATTTAATTTGCGTTCCTAAGTTAGTTTTAGAATAAATGAACATTTCCATAAGATTCAGGGATCTTAACACAAATAATAAGCACATCGTCTACTTGATCTTGTTCTTGTTTCCACGAAGAAAATGTATCTTCTAATATTTGTTTTTGTATGTCCATTGCTTTATGGCTATTTTCTAATAACATTTCTCTAAAGCGTTTCTTCTGAAACTTTCGATTTAGTTCTCCTCCAAATTGGTCATAATAGCCATCAGAAAACATGTAAATTTGATCGTCTGTTTGCAATTGAATTTCTTTATTGGTGAAAGGTGCTTCTTTCAAATGAACGGCAATTGGCATTTTATCGGGTTGGTATGCTGTTAGTTCATTTTTTCCAGTATCTTCGTTTTTCCGAATTAAGTACAATGGACTATTTGCACCTGCATAATTCATTTTCTTACTTTCCAAATCAATGATACACAACGAAATATCCATGCCATCACTTGCTGTATCTTTTCGTCGATCTTGATGTAGTGCCATTTTCACGCGTCTACGGAGCATATTGAGCACCGTGTTTGCTTTGATATTATTGGTGTTTAGGCTGTCAAATATTTCGCTCAAATAGGCAATTCCCATCATACTCATAAATGCACCAGGCACGCCATGTCCTGTACAATCGGCGGCTGCAAGTATTATTTTGTTATATATTTGTTTGGTCCAATAAAAATCGCCACTCACAATGTCTTTGGGATAATAAATAATAAAATTCTCGGAGAAAAATTGTTTGAAAAAGTCAAGATTAGGAAGCACGGCATCTTGAATGACTTTAGCATAATTAATACTGGATATTATGCTTGCGTTTTGTTCTTCCATTTGGAAATTTTGAATTTCTAAGAAATTATTCTTCTCTTCGAGTTCAAACTTTTGTTGATCGATGATGTCACGAGATTTTTTCAGATCTAAATGCGTATTGACACGTGAGAGTAGCTCGTAGCGATTAAACGGCTTGGTGATAAAATCAACCGCTCCTAATTGAAAACCTCTAACCATGTCTTCGGTAGCACTTAGGGCTGTTAAAAAGATAACCGCAACATTGGATGTTCTCCTGTTTTCTTTTAAAATCTTGATAGTCTCAAAGCCATCCATTTCGGGCATCGAAATGTCTAATAAAATTAAGTCAAGATCTTTTTTCGTCGCTATTTTTATAGCATCTTTACCATTTGTCGCAACAAAGACAGCCGCATTAATCTCTTCTAAATCATGATTTAACACACTTAAATTGTCTTCAATGTCATCTACGATTAATATTTTTGCAACAGAGTCCATTTGTCAAAGTTCTTAAAATAGAATGTTAATTGTTTTTTTACAAAGTAAGCTCTCAAATAAATGTGTATTTGCTTTTTATAATTAAGCGAAATAATTAATTTGTAGAGGTTATTAAATTATAATCAGCATTAAATGCTATTTAATGTTGCTTACGCATTTATGCAAAACGCTTATAAATAGCAAATCACATAAAAGTAAATGTCGAAAAAATTTTGTACAAGTACTTAGATTAGGTCGAAGACCCGATGAAGTATTTATGCATTGCTGTTTTGCTAGCATACGTCAGCACAAAGATATTATTTTTTTTGTTTTTTCCAATGTTATTTTTTGTCCTAAAATACCCATAAGTTAGTAAAACAAAGCAAAGCATTCATCTTATTTGACCTTAAGTAAATGAACAACATTAACCTTTTCGTATTTTACTGAATGGTATGGATTTATGGAGTTGCGTAAGCAATATAAAAAAAAGCGAAGACCTTATTTGTTTGACCAAGTTCCTGTAATAAATTTATCAAAAATAAACCATGCTTTTGCTCCAATCATAATATCAGTTCTTTCTATCAAAAACTGTACTTCTTTTTTCGTCATCAGAAAAACCTCGATATTTTCCGACTCTTCATTACCTGCATTATTGATTGTTCCTGTGCATGAGCCAAACAATACAGCGGTTGATTCATTCGTAATGCCCGAGGTGTTAAACAAAAAAGGAGTAATTTGTGTTATTGTATGGAGGTCTAAATTGGTTTCTTCTTTAAGCTCTCGGCTTGCGGTTGTTTCTATCGGCTCGTTGCTATCGATTAAGCCTGCTGGCAAACT
>JAOZTL010000428.1 GCA_029942205.1 Bacteroidales bacterium
GGATTCAGCAAAATAGATCAAGTTTATCGGAAATATAAAGTTTTAAAGAATAATAAAAATGGATAAAAATATTATAAAATATACAAGTGTTATTTTGTTGCTTATTAGTTCTTTTTCGGCACAATCGCAGCAAGATGCCATGTTTATTCAGTACATGTTTAATACGGCATCGGTAAACCCCGCTTATACGGGAAGTCGGGAGTATTTGAATGTAATGATGATTGGGCGTACACAATGGGTGGGCATGGATGGTGCACCCTCTACCGAAACCTTAAATTTTCATATTCCGATTAAAAAGGAAAAAATTGCTTTAGGTTTTTCGGCACAGCACGATGCTATTGGTCCTGTACGCACAATTGGGCTTTACATGGATTTTTCGTATGTACTGAAACTCGGCAAGGTTGGGAATTTATCCATGGGATTAAAAGGAGGTGCAGATATTTTTCAAGCCAATTTGAGCACTTTATATGTAATTGAGGGAAATGATCCTGCATTTTTTGAAGAAAATAAGAAGATTTTGCCTAATTTTGGTTTTGGACTGTTTTATTATACAGATAAATTTTATTTTGGAGCATCTGCACCAAAATTATTGAAAAATGACATTAGTTTTACCGATGCAGAAGAAGATGCTTTACAAAAACGACATTTCTTTTTTATTGGAGGTTTTGTCCAAGATTTGAATCGTAGTTGGAAAATGAAACCATCTTTTTTGCTTAAAGCAGTAGAAGGTTCACCACTTTCGGTAGATTTAACAGGCAGTTTTTTGTATAAAGAAATGCTTTGGTTGGGAGCAGCATATCGAATTGGCGATGCAATAGGAGCAATTGTACAGTTTAAAATATACCGACAATTGTGGTTGGGCTATTCGTATGATTTTTCATTGACCAAATTAAAAAGTTTTAATTCAGGAACGCACGAAATCATGTTGAGTTATGATTTATTATTTACAAAAGAAAAAATGAAATCACCTCGTTTTTTCTAAAAAAAGTGTTTAGCTTTTATATTTAGATGAGTAATTATTGCAAGATATATTGAATTGTTGTTATAATTGTGAGCATTTCAGTATAAAGAAAAAGAGATAAAAAATGATAAATAAGGTAGTGAAAATAGTAATTGTTTTATTGTTTACGTTTGTAACATTTTCAGCAGAAGCACAGTTTAAAATGAAAAGGGCAAACCGCTTGTATCGAAATTTTGCGTATGCCCAAGCGATAGTTCTTTACGAAGAGATTGCTTTAGGAGGCAATACGAACAGTACTGTCGTCAAAAATTTAGCTGACTGTTATCGCCAAGTGAAGGATACCGAAAATGCCGAACATTGGTATGGTTTAGTTGTACAGCTGCCAGCCGTAGAACCACTTGCTTATTATTATTATGCCGAAGCACTCAAGAGTAATGCAAAGTATGATGAATCGGACGAATGGATGCAGAAATATTTCAAGATTGCGGTAAATGATTCACGTCCACAGCGACAATTAGACAGTGTGAGCATTGCCGTAGCAGTAAACGACTCGAATATGTATTTGGTTGCTACACTTGGTATTAATTCTGAAAATGCAGATTTTGGTGTATTTTTATATCGAGATGATAAAGTAATATTGGCATCGAGTAGAGAAGAAGAGGGTGAAGTTACCCGTCGGCGTTATGGTTGGAACGATCAGCCTTTTTTAGATTTGTACATTGCCGACCGTTCTCCCGATAATAAATTATCGAATCCTGTACGTTTTTCTGAAGAATTGAATACCAAATACCACGAAGGTCCAGCAACATTTAATAAAGAGCGAACGGTTATTTATTTTACAAGAAACAATTATTTTGCTAAAAAAGAAGGAAAAAGCACCGAAGATATCAATAATTTAAAAATATATCGAGCAATGCTCGTAGGTGAAATTTGGGGAAATGAAGACGAATTGTTTTTTAACAGCGATGAATTTTCTTGTGGTCATCCAGCTTTGTCTTACGAAGGCGACTGTTTGTACTTTGTGTCGGATATGCCAGGCGGTTATGGCGGAACGGATATTTATTTTTGTGAAAAACAAATGTCTGGCTGGGGAAAACCAATTAATTTAGGTCGTGAAATCAATACCGAAGGAAATGAAATGTTTCCATTTATTCACCAAAGCGGGACTCTTTACTTTTCGTCGGATGGTTTACGAGGCTTAGGCGCATTGGATATTTACAGTGCTACGTGGGATGGCGAGCGATTTACGAATATTACAAACTTGGGTTTTCCTGTCAATTCTCCCAAAGACGATTTTAGTATTGTGATGGATACAAAAGAATTTTCGGGATATTTTGCGTCCAATCGTAAAGATGGAGTAGGGGATGATGATATTTATTATCTGGAATTGGCAGACGAAAGCACATTTATTGTACAAAATAGTGGTGGAAATAGAAATAATGACGGCGGTGGTAATAATGGCGGTGGTAATAATGGCGGCAGTAATAACGGCGGTGGTAATAATGGCGGTGGTAATAATAATGGCGGCGGAAACAACAACGGAAATCCAAATGATGGAAATTATGATTTTGATCCCTATGATAATATGGATAATGATAGTATTTTAGATTTACGTCCAGAAGTGGGTGCAAGTGTAGTATTAAAAAACATTTATTATGATTTGGATAAGTCTAATATTCGTAACGATGCCTCTATTGATTTAGATAAACTTGTCCGTTTTCTGTACATGTATCCAGATGTGAAGATAGAATTAAGCTCGCATACCGATAGCCGTGCGAGCTGGGAGTATAATATTCGATTGTCGCAGCGAAGAGCCAATTCAGCAAAAAAATATTTGACCAATCGAGGAATTGATCCAGTACGAGTTGTTTCGCAAGGCTATGGCGAAACATTCTTAGTGAATGGATGTTCTGATGGAATTTCGTGTAGCGAAGCTGAGCATCAGCTCAATAGACGTACAGAAATTGAAGTAATTGAGGCAAATAAGAAAACACGAAAAGCAAAATACGATTATCGTTCCGTATATTATGATGAATAAGAATTGGCTCATCATCACAGGTTTTCGATCTTTTAGATGATGCTTACACGCTAGTGTAAAACTATTGTAATCAATTATTGACTTAATTAATAGTAAACAAATACGTGAATAATTATAAAAAGGACAAAGATTTTAATCTATTTTACCTAATGAACAATCGACAATCAAAAGATTTCCAGTCAGCTAAATGTCTGAAATTCAGCTATCCAATGACAAACCGTCGATCGTATTTGTTTGTGTCAATCACTAAAATCAAATGAAAAGTAGTCCAACACCTCCAACGGCTACGAAAGCACCAATAATTTCTTTAATAGAAATTTTTTCTTTGAAAAAAAAGATTGCTGGCGGAATAATTAAAATTGGAACAATGGACATGATTGTTGCAGCAATCCCCGTAGACGTGTTTTGTACAGCTATAAGTGAAAATGAAACACCTAAAAAAGGACCAAAAATAGTTCCAATAATCACACCACGCATAGCCATTTTGTTTTGTATAGCTTCTGTTATTTTTTTCCATCGATTCATTACCGCAAATATCAAAGTAAAACTAATAGTACCAGCAATTACCCGAATTTGCGACGACAAAAAAGGATCG
>JAOZTL010000429.1 GCA_029942205.1 Bacteroidales bacterium
ATTTTACTTGGGTGCGAAAAAGCCAACGCAGCCAACACGACGACGATATGGTTCATTCAAAATACCTAACCGCACGAAAAAGTTGAATATAATCTGTCTAATTTATAAAAAAGTATGTTTTTTTTGGAATGTTCATTCTTATATATATCTTTGCAACGTGAATAAAAAGGACGACATATATAAAGCAGCTTTGACACTTCTTGTAGAGCAAGGTGAACAGTCAAGCTCAATGAAGCTTGTAGCCAAGCATGCAAAATGCGGAATAGGGACAATGTATAACTACTTTACTTCAAAAGATGAGTTGATAAGTGAATTATACGTTAAGCTGAAAACCGAATTATTTGTTGCTATTCTTGAAGGACACAATCCAAATTTACCTGTTAAAGAACAGTTTACAAAAGCATGGATACAGGCAATCGTATATGCTGTAAACAATCCTACTGAATACAAATATATCGACATGTTTGCACATTCTTCAAAAATTTCAAAGCAAGCAGAAGAAAAAATCAATAAATTAATTTACCCTATTGTTGAAATTTACGAACGTGGGAAGCGTGAAGGTATAATCAAAAATTTTGATACTGCAAATTTGATTTTTTTCACAACAGGCGGAATTACAGGCAGTATCCTTAACAAATCTGATATTTCAAAAAAGGAAATCAAAGCTATTATCATGATGGCTTGGGACGCAATAAAAAGTTAAAATTTTTTTAATCAAATAATAGAATGAATATTCGTTCTATTCTATAATCTCTAAATTTTATAATAATGAAAAAAGTAACTCAATTTTTAATCATGATCTTATTAGTTATGGGAGTATCTATATCTGCGAAAGCTCAGGAGAAAGAAGTAATTGTCAAAAAAATATCTTTCATGTGTAACGGGAGCAAAATTGTTGGTAATTTATTTATTGCCAAAAAGTATAAAAACAAAAAGAACCTGCCGGCTTTAATAATAGTAGGTCCTGCAACAGGTATAAAAGAACAAGTTGCAGGAGTATATGCTGAAAAAATGGCTAAAAAAGGATATATCACTTTGGCATTCGACCATAGAGGATATGGCGAAAGCGAGGGCAATCCGAGAACAACTGAGAATATATTCGATAAATCGGACGATATTAAAAGTGCAATAAGCTATATAAATTCCTTGGAACAAGTAAACAGTAAAAAAGTTGGAGCAGTAGGCATTTGTGCCGGAGGGGGTTATGTAACGCTAACAGCAGTAGGCGACAGAAGATTGGCAGCAGTAGCAACCGTCAGCGGAACATTAAGCTACAAAGGATTGGTAACAACATCGGGAGGTGATGCTCTGTTACAAACTGCCTGTAATGCAAGACAACTATACGATGAAACCGGCAAAGCTACAAATATACCTATAATTATGAAACCCTCCGATAATTCAAATGTTTTTGCAAACGAGGCGTATCAATATTATGTAGAAAATCAGTCAAATTATCCGACATGGGAGAACAGCGTGGCAATAGCTTCATTCTCAAACTTGGCTTCACTTGATATAAAAAAGGTGATTGCATCGTTAAAACAACCTGTATTGTTTGTTGCAGGAAGCAAAGCTGTAACTTTGCCGTTAAGTAAAACAGCATACGAAAATGCAATTATTTCTAAATCAAAAAAAATATACCAAGTAAAAGGAGCAACGCATATAAGTCTGTATCATAACGAAAAACAAATAGACGAAGCCTGTAACGAATTGGATAATTTTTTCAGAAAGAATTTAAAAAACAAAACATACAAATTTCAAAAATGGATGATAACCAAAATGGTGGGTCTAAAAAGTGAAAACGTAAGCCAACAAACAAGTCCAAAGAACGTTAAACTTACCGAAACAGTAAAAGACGGTGTTAGTATCCGAAAAGTAAGTTTCCAAAGTAAAGGAACAAAAATATACGCCAACCTCTATATTCCGAGCACATATAAGCAAGGAGAAAAATTACCAGCAGTTCTGATTGTTGGTCCTGCCACGAGTGTAAAAGAACAGGTGCAAGGCGACTATGCTTTTCGATTAGCAAAGGAAGGTTTCGTTACATTTGTATTTGACCACAGAACCTACGGAGAAAGCGATGGTTTTCCGCGTTGCAGTGAAGATTTGATAATCAAATCAGAAGACATAAGAAGTGCCATAAGTTATTTGGCATCAGTTGAGCAAGTTGATGCAAACAGAATAGCAGCCGTAGGCATCTGTGCCGGCGGCGGATATTTGGTAGAAACAGCACCTGGCGAAACACGATTAAAAGCCATTGCCACAATTAGCGGAACATTAAGTTCTAAAAAAGTAATTGAGGATATGCCCGGAGCCGATATAATTGTATCTTTATCGAACGATGCCCGACAAAAAAAGGATTTAAAGAACGAAGCAATTTATATGCGTCTTTTCGCAAAAAAAAGACCAAAATTGTCAAGGAAGAAATCTAAGCAAAAAATAAGCAAATTTCAGCAAGAGGCTTATGATTATTATGTAAGTAATTCAGACAAACACCCTCTTTGGCGACCTGATGTATATCTCGGTGAATTCAGTAACATAGCCGCATTTGATATTCCTACGGCAGTAAAAGCTATAAAAGTGCCTAAATTAGTTATAGCCGGAACAGAAGCCTACACCGCACCTTTGAGCCAAAATGCTTATGATGCAGCAAAAGGAGATAAGGAATTGTTTTGGATAAACGGAGCAACACATGTTTCACTTTATTACAACAAAGAGTATATGGACAAAGTTACAAAGAAGCTTACAGTTTTTTTTAATGAAAAGTTATAAAAATTTACAATGAATAAAAAAATGAAAATATTGATAATAGTTGGACTTATAATAACAACAGCAGTATTGCTGATGATTTGGTTTTACAGAACACAAACTGTATGGATTAAATCGGAACCTTATGAACGAAACTCTAATATACCGGCAAAAACACTAGTAGTGGTATATTCCAGAACCGGAAACACTTTGAGTGCTGCAAAAGAAGTTGCTAAATATTACGATGCAGATTTATTGAAAATTGAAGCCCCTCAATACGACAGAAATATGTCCGGACAACGATTGGCAGCAGAACATGCTGACAAAGAAGTAACGACCACACCAATTCAACACGACCCTATTGATTTAAGAAAATATGATTTAATATTTTTGTGTTCTCCTACTTGGTGGTATCGTCCGGCAATTCCGCTGTGGTCATTTGTTGAAAATCACGACTTTGCTCATAAACAGGTTTTCTTGATAATGACCGGTAACAGCAAAAAGACAGATGAGAAAACAGATAAATTTAAAGTTCTTGTTGAGCAAAAAAACGGAAACTTTATTAACGTATTATTTGCACGAAGAGGTAGAGTGCATTGGCAAAAAAGCCCTAAAAAACTTAATAAAGAAATCATTGATGCTCTAAAAAAGCAGACGGATATTATTTTTCAAAGTAGTAACTGATTATGAAATAGATTTTTAACTTTAAAAACATTTGTCGGCAGAACAATAATCAAGCAAGAAATTTCAAAAATAATTCATGTTTGTTTATTGTTTTGCTATTTTTGCAAATAACATTTGCATGACAAATAGTTTATTAAGTGTAAGATACTGAGAACCATATCG
>JAOZTL010000430.1 GCA_029942205.1 Bacteroidales bacterium
CAACCGAAACAACAAATCTAAGATTCGCTCTAGTCAGCTTTTCGATAGCATCTTGATCGCCTTTGCGTATTCGTTGAGCGAGTTCGACTTCTTCCTCTACCGATATAAGTTCGTAACGACCAATCTCTTGCAAGTATTTGTCTAACGATGCACTTTCACGATTAGTTATTGATTTCGTTATTTTTAGCTGTCTCATATATTTTAAAATTTCTAATGATGTACAAATATACACTTTTAAATTTGCAAAGTCAATGCCTTGTTTAAATTTATTTTAATAATTGTTTGTTGATTAATAAACATGAATATACGATCATTAATGTTCTTTATTGCTGTAAGTAGCTCATTAAATGATGTATGATTGCTTGTTCACGATCTTTTTTTGGCGTATAATTTAATACATACGATAAAAAAATGCATTTAATTAAGTTTGCCATTATTTTTTTTGTTGATTTATTCTCACCGAATTACACCGAATATTTAGGAGAGAGGGTATAATAAATGAGTAATTCCGTCTTGTAGCTTTTTGATTCATTCCTATTCATGCCTTGTTATACGAAAAAAATAGGTATTTGTTTCCATTCATCAAAAAAATCGTCCCTTTCAACAAATAAATTTCTGAATATGTAAAAACGTTGCAAAAGTACTAAATATTTCAGGAATCTCGATTAATTAACATTAATTAATACTTATACATAACAAACTAATAGGAAAGTGCTTACAAAACAGCACTCGCTTTCTTTATTTCACTAATCAACTTAAAACAAAGAAATTGGACGGTCATTTTTATTTTAGATATGTCGATTAGCATCTTTTTTTATCAAACTATATTTTTTAAATTCGCACATTATTTGAAAGTTCAGATCTTCGACCTTTTTTGATGTGGCTAACGCCCTTATACAAAACTATTACAATCAATGACTTATCGAAAAATAAATATGTAATTATTTTTATTCAACAACTTTAGTATAAATCACAAAAAAAAAACAGTAAGTTATGTCCAACGGATTATTTAAAGTACCTGCTGCTAAAAACGAACCTATATTCGATTATGCGCCAGGCAGTGTTGAGCGTGCAGCATTGAAAGATGCATTAAAAGAAGCTCGCTCGAAAGAAATTGAAGTTCCTATGGTAATTGACGGTAAAGAAATAACTACCGAAAATAAAGTACGGATGTTTCCTCCCCATGATATTGCGCATACTTTAGGATATTATTCCAAAGGAGATGGTTCGCATGTAAAAATGGCTATTGAAGCTGCATTGGCAGCCAAAACACGCTGGGAGAATACTTCGTGGGAGCATCGTGCGTCTATTTTTTTAAAGGCAGCCGATTTGCTAACAGGCAAATATCGCTACATCATGAATGCAGCAACGATGCTTGCTCAATCTAAAACAGCATTTCAAGCAGAAATAGATGCGGCTTGCGAATTAGCGGATTTTTTCCGTTTCAATGTGCAGTACATGACCGATATTTATGCAGCACAGCCCGAATCGTCTGATGGAATATGGAATCGTGTAGAGCAACGCCCATTAGAAGGTTTTATATTTGCACTTACACCATTTAATTTTACGTCTATTGCTGGAAACTTGCCTTCTGCACCTGCATTGATGGGGAATACGGTTGTTTGGAAAGTATCAAACACGCAAGTATATTCGGCTAAAGTAATTATGGATATTTTCAGAGAAGCTGGTGTGCCTGATGGCGTTATCAACTTGGTATTTGTATCGGGACCTGCTGCGGCAAAAGAAATTTTCACGCACCCAAGCTTTGCTGGTATTCACTTCACGGGATCTACCAACGTATTCAATACTGTATGGAAAACCATTGCCGATAATGTGCAAAATTATAAAACATACCCACGCATCGTAGGCGAAACGGGTGGTAAAAATTATGTATTCATGCACAATACGGCTGGTGCAAAAGAAGTAGCAACGGCTCTTGTACGTGGTGCTTATGAGTATCAAGGACAAAAATGTTCGGCAGCTTCTCGTGCTTACATTCCTGCTAGCCGCTGGGACGAAGTCAAAACAGAACTATTGGCACAATTAGGCGAAGTGAAAATGGGAGACCCAGCAGATTTCACCAATTTCTTGAATGCCGTAATTGATGAAGCATCATTCGACAAATTAGCTGGATTTATCGATAGAGCAAAAGAAGATGCCGAAATTATTGCAGGTGGCGGTTATGACAAATCTATAGGGTATTTTATCGAGCCTACCGTTATTTTGGCACACGATCCAGAATACATCACCATGAAAGAAGAATTGTTTGGTCCTGTGCTGACTATATTCGTTTATGATGATACAAAAATGGACGAAGCTCTTGATTTACTAGATAAAGCTTCTATTTATGGGCTTACAGGTGCTATTTTCTCTAACGACCGTTACGTGATCGAAGAAATGACACAACGCTTGGCTGGTTCTGCTGGTAATTATTACATCAACGACAAACCAACAGGTGCAGTTGTGGGACAACAGCCTTTCGGTGGTTCTCGTGCTTCGGGAACAAACGACAAAGCTGGCTCTGCCATCAACCTGATGCGTTGGGTATCGCCTCGTACCATCAAAGAAACTTTTTCGCCAGCTACGCATTTTGCGTACACTTTCATGAACGAAAAATAAATACTTAATTCCTAATAGTCTTCCACTCGTTGTTTTCAATAAAACAAAACGAGTGGAAGACCTTCATTGATCTTTCCTTCAGGATTCAAACCACTTGAGATGCAGAAAATAGATATAAAAAATACGTTAAATCCGATCCTTCGTAAAAAATATTTATTAGCAACTGTTCTGTTTTTTATTTGGCTTATTTTATTCGATCAAAATAGTTTGCTCAAACGACAAGATTCTATAAAGCACCTAGAAACACTAAAAGACAAAAAAGTGTATTACTTGCAAAAAATCGAATCCGAATCCAAACAACTGTACGAACTAAAAACCAATAAGCAAAACTTAGAAAAATATGCACGAGAGCAATATTTGATGCGTAAATCTAACGAAGATGTTTTTTTAATTATTGAAGAATAGTGCTTTGAGCTACATCCAATATTTTTTTTGCAAATTACAGGAAAAAATGTTGTACTGAATCTATACTGAAATGCTCTCATAATTATGAATTTAAAACGTTTCTTTTCTGCCTGTTTTTACTCATAAAATTATTCCATAACACAGGCTATGCAAGAATTTTATGAATAAAAACAAACAAAAAATAATTCATTTTCTAAATAACAATTATAACAGCAATTCAGTATAATTACAGGCTTCGTCTGTTTTGATATTTATTTTTGTTGCTGTTTTTCAAAATCATCGTCAGACTTATCATTGTGTGATAAATTAAGTTTAAATCCATTATTTTTATGTTCTGAAACTTCTTGTTTATTTTCTTGTTTAATTATTACATTTTCGGTTTGTAAATCGCCTATTTTAAATACCGAAATTAATTCTTTTAATTGCTCTGCTTGTGCTGATAATTCTTCGGCTGATGCCGACATTTCTTCGGCTGATGCTGAATTTCTGTTTGTTATCTCTGTGAGTTGTTGAACTGAAATATTGATATTTTCAACTCCACTTTGTTGTTCTTTTCCTG
>JAOZTL010000431.1 GCA_029942205.1 Bacteroidales bacterium
ACGATTGTCTACAAATATTTCTGTGTACTCAGGAGCTATTTTTTCTCCTGCCAACTCAAATTTATGTTTCTTCGGATTATAGATAAATAGATTTTTTGCTATAGAAACCCAAATTCTATCTTTAGAATCTTGATACAAGAAAAACACTGTATTACTAGGTAGTGGATATTGTTTGTTATCCATAGAGTAATTAATGATTGTCCCTTTTTTGCGATCAATAATATCCAGCCCGTGCGAGCGTGAACCAATCCATAATAAGCCATTGCGATCGAGCAACAAAGCAGAAATATCTCTGCCTGTAATGGTCATATCTCCAGTTTCGTTGGTATTATACAGATTGATTTTTCGTTCTTTTTTATCAAACTTTACTACGCCTTGCCATGTGCCTATCCATATTAAACTCGAACTGCCTTGGGTCAATGACGTAATTCTTTCTTTTTGTAGTCGTTCAATCAGTTCGCCTTGCCCTCGCAATCTTTTTATTTGATTGGTTTTTCGGTTGAAATATTTTAACCCACTAGCCGAACCTAGCCACAAAATTCCTTCGTCATCTTCCAAAATACAGGTGTAGAAATTGTCGGGACTATCCAATTCTTTGATGTCAAAATAAAAAGAATCGAATTGTTTCTTTTTTGCATCAAATCGATTAAGCCCTTGTTCGGTAGCAATCCATAGAATAGAGTCTTTTGTTTGGTATGTCTGCCATACTTGGTTGTGGCTTAATGATGATCGGTTTTGGTCGTTGTGCTGAAAAGTAAGAATTGATTCCGATTGTTTGTCGAACCGAAAAACACCGTCTTTGCTTGCCACCCATAAATAATTTTGATGGTCTTCAATAATCGAAAAATTAGAATATTCGGAGCTATTGGTGAAAGGATTGAATGCTATTTCGTGTCGAATGTATTTATTATTAATCGGATCTAAGCTACCAAAGCCATTTTTTGTTTTCACCCAAACGGTTCCGTTTCTATCGGGCAAACAGCTGCGTATGTCGTTGGATTCAATAGAATATGGATCGTCGGGACGATAAAAGAAAGAAGTGAATTTTTCTTTTTTAATATTCATTTTATTTAAACCGTATAATGTCGAAATCCATAAATTGCCATTTGCGTCTTCGCACAAATCGGCAATGTGATTGCTCGAAATGGATTGTTCGTCAAGCGGGTTGTGTCGATAAACAAAAAAAGAAGAGCCATCGTACTTGTTCAGTCCGTCTTGTGTTCCTATCCAAATGATGCCTCTTGAATCTTGTAATATACAGTTAATTGTGTTTTGCGATAAACCCTGTTCTATCTGATAATTAGCTGCATTATAGTCTGCACGCTGTCCATAGCTACTAATCGTGAGCAGGAGCATCCATATAATTAAATAGCTAATTGCGATACGTATTTTCACATTTTTATTTTACAATTCGTGCACTGTTGCATTGCCTTCAAACAGAAGGGCTTTGAATTTGAGTGAAGGTGATGGGATAAAATCACCAATATTTAATTTACTCCACAAGGCATCCACTTTTGCAATCGTTTCGTCGCTGGCAACGACAATATTTGGCCAATCACGGCGAAAATTATCCTGTTCTTTTGTTTTTCGGCTTCCATCCCAGCCGATGTGCGATATTTGTGTTTCGCTAGCAGGTTCGATAATCCATGAATCTCTATTTGGCTCAATATTATTACTTGCAATCCAAACCGTTGTTTCTATATCAAAAATATCAACCACATGATCGACCACTAATATGAATTTTACATGTTCAAAATCGGTTTCAGTAAATAATGCATGAATTAATTCTTTGGCGTGCTTTGGTTTATTTTTCTTGAAAGCAACAAGAACTAGAGAAATATTTTCGCTTAGCAAAGTATCATTAATTTCGGTTATTTCCGAATATTTTTGGTTTAATTTTGTTTTATCTAAACGAATAGTGCTGAAATCGTATTTTTGAGCGTCATCCGTTCTTCGTTCTTCTGTTTCTTTGCTGGTTAAATCGAAACACATTTTGCTACCAAAAGCAAATTTGGATGCAGAGTGGTCAAGCACATCCAGTGCACCTCGGCTGAAATGTATATCCATAACGGGGTCTACTTGCTGCGATGCTACACGGGCAAGCTCCTTGTAATTCTGAATAGAAGTAGGCTCATCGGCAACTACCAATATTTTATTAAACATCATTTGTCCAGCACCCCAAAGCGAGTTCATTACTTTTTGAGCATGCCCAGCAAAAGCTTTTTGTATTTTCACAATCGTTAAGTTATGCGCCGTACCCGCAGCAGGGATGTCCATGTCGGTCATTTCGGGGAGCATGGTCATTTTTATTGGAGCAAGAAAAATGCGCTCGGTAGCCTTGGCAATGTAAGTGTCCTCTTGTGGCGGTACGCCTACGATGGTGGCAGGAAATACGGCATTTTTTCGGTGGGTGATGCACGTAACATGAAAGCGTGGATACCAATCGGCTAAGGAATAAAAGCCAGTGTGATCGCCAAAGGGACCTTCCCAAATTAATTCTTCGGCAGGATCAACATAACCTTCAATCACAAAATCGGCATCGGCAGGCACTTCTATGTCTTGCGTGATGCATTTGACCAAGTTTACACGTTTTTTGCGTAAAAAACCAGCCAGCATGTACTCGTCGATATTGTCGGGAAGCGGAGCAGTAGCGGCATAAGTGTTGGTTAGGTCGCCACCTAGCGCAATGGCTACGGGCATTTTCTGTCCCAGTGCTTTATATTCGTTGTAATGGCGTGCGCCCACTTTGTGTTTGTGCCAATGCATGCCCGTTAATTGTTTATCAAAAATCTGAATACGGTACATGCCCACGTTGCGGATGCCTGTGTGTGGATCACGGGTATTGACCATCGGCAGTGTGATGAAACGACCACCATCGTGCTGCCACGTTTTCAAGATTGGGAGTTTGGATAAATCGGGATCTCGATCAATAACTTGCTGGCATGCGCCTTGTCCTGAAAGAACTTTGGGCATCCACGACGAAATTTGCCCCAATCGAGGCAGTAGTTTCAGTTTTTCGAGAATATTCTTTTTCGGTGAGCTTAATTCTTTAAATAAACTCTCCATTTCTTGCCCTATTTCGTTGTAATCCGAAACATTAAGCACCATTTGCATTCGCTTGTCGGAACCCATGGCGTTCATTAATATCGGAAAATCGGTGCCTGTGTTTTCAAATAGTAAGGCCTTGCCACCGCCTTTTTGTTTTGAGATGCGATCGGTTATTTCGCTTATTTCAAGAACTGGATCTACAAATTCGCTGATTCGGATCAATTCGTTTTCTTGTTCCAATGCTGCTATAAATTCCTGTAAATTATTGTATGCCATGTCTTATGTTGGTTTTTTTAATGATTTATTGACTGTGAAATAAAATAACTGAAAGTACACATGATCAAAATTTGAACAAAATAATAAAAAGTGCCTTAAAAAATAACTTTTTTTTAATATAAATCAATTAATTTAAAATGCTTATCCGTTTTGTTTTAAAGCATAGTAGTCTGGAGATTATTTGTATTATGAATCGTCGTTGAAAACTACGATCAGTGTCTAGGGGATTGAGGTCTTCTATGTTTTTGATGTTG
>JAOZTL010000432.1 GCA_029942205.1 Bacteroidales bacterium
TCGTATAGTGTTTTGCTGCGATATTGGGGCCTGATGTATTAAATTTTCTCATTATTAATTGTGTTCTTAGAAATTAAGTAGCTGTATATAATTAAACGATACTTTTTTATTTTGAAATAACTTATAAGTTATTGATTGCAACAAATTTGCTTAAATGCGTAAGCAACATTAAAAAAGGTCAAAGACCTCACCATTTTGTTTCATCATATTTTATCAAATACGATGCTATTTCTACTTCATTTATATTTTCTATTTGTTCTTTTACCCGTTCGGGGTATTTGATACCCTCGGGGCTAAAAACGATGTATATTCCTCGTTGTAAGCCCAAGCTCTTGCAATAATAAGCCAACTGCTCTTTGCCTTTCTGAAACTTCTTGGGACTATGGTACACCTTTGTTTCTATTAGAAATTCATCATTAGCAATATTTATTATTATGTCGCTTTTGCCTAAGCCAGTATCTGCTTCTCTGTATATTTTGCCTTCTAATTCGCTCATGGTGGCAGTTATGTAGGTTTCAAAGCTGTATATTAAGGCACTTTCCTTTAGTGATTTATAGTTTCCGTCTTTGTCTTTTTCTAAGAATGGTTTAAAACCACGCCTTTTGACGTAATCCTTGTACGTATCGATTAGTTTGCGTATTTTCAGATCGCCTTTTTCGTTGAAGTATTCTTCGGCAAATATGGTTCTACTAATTTGCTTCTTTTCGCCGTTGGTGTATGGATAAAAAGCATCGTACAGTCGCTTTTTGTAATATGGGACCCAAAAGGTTACAAATCCATAGTTGTCTTCTTTGATTAATCCATTGATATGTAACAATTTTATACTTTCTCTATCAATCTTAAACGGAATTTCATCATCCGTAAAAAGCAGTCTTTCTACAAAGTTTCGCTCTTGTTTGGCTTTATTCAGTATATTTTCAAAGTTTTTATCGATTACAATATTTAAGTACCAATGTTCTACTTGTAAATAATCGTTATACGTAATTTCTTTTTTGTCAGGATTGTCGCTAACTAGTTTGTTGGCAAAGCCATTTACCAGCCCTGGTTGATTGGCGGTTATTTGAGCGATTTTTTGTATGACTTTCTTCTCTATTTTTTGGTGTGTTTCGTTCTCGTGCAATGTAAGAAGCTCAAAAACCTCCTTATCGGTAAAATAAGGCACATTTAAGTTATCTGCAATATTGAATGGGCTGGCATTGTCGCTTATCACTCCTACAATATTGGACACGCCAACGAGAATAACGCTTTTCAGGCAGTGTTTTTCTCTCGAATGATAGGCATTTCTTATCGAGTGAAGAAACGTACCGAGGTATTTTTCGTTTATTCCTTCTACTTCGTCAATGATTAATATGCATTTTCCCTCTTTTTGACTTTGAATTTGTTCAAAAAAATCGGGTACGCTATCAAATTCGTAATTCGTATTCCAAAATTCATTGATATTTCGCTTGAAACTTTTAATGAAATTTTCTACTTTTTCTGTTTTGTAATTTTCAAAATTAATGTGAGCAACCTGATAATCCTGTTTTGTTAATTCATCAGCCAATTGGCGAAAATAAGTACTCTTGCCAGTTTGTCGAGGTGCCCAAATGGTGAAATACCGTTCATCTTTCACTAAGTCAATTCCTTTATGGATAAGCTCCGTTCGGTGAATCGTATAGTGTTTTGCTGCGATATTGGGGCCTGATGTATTAAATTTTCTCATTATAAGGTTCTTAACCTAATTTATTGTGCTAATACATTGGTGTATGTATTTATTAGTTAGCATGTTTATCAAAAATAATGATACAAAGATACTTCTTTAAAACGTAAAAACATAATGATTGAACAAAGAAGCACCGTGCGAGCACTGTATTTCTTTTTGCAATCAGGCACTAGCCGATGATGTATAGTTCAAATGCCTTTGAAACCGAGCTATTGCTCTATGGCTAGGCAGTTAAGCACTTAGAAAATTGTGTTTTTATTTAATTAAAGTACATTAAGACTGTGTTTTAGTTAAGCAAAAAACGTCAATAATGTATCAAAGTGTTGAATCAAAAAAAATCAATCTTGTGAACCATCCAGCATTTTCTGTAAAGCATCGTGCATGCTTGGCTCTACAAGGTTGCTTAGGCTATCGCTGTCGTAGCTGTATCGTTTCAGTATACTTGGCTCTAAGTACTCATCATACATACCGTTCTGGTTGCGATCCATTCCAAACAAAATCAATAAATCTTTGCTTCTTTTCGCAAATTTGAAATGAAAAACACCTGCATCGGCAAGGCTTATTCGTTTCAATTCTTGTTGAGTGAGCGAATAGAGATATAAAACACTCAAATCGTTTTGATTAATCACGCCATCCTTGTATGTATCGGCTTCCGAAGCCCGAAAAAGGATAATAATGTCATCAGCACAGTACTCAATATGTAATTCATTAAAGTTGATGCGCTTATCAAATAGTTTTTTGCTGCTTTGTGCCTCTTGGTCATACACAATAAGGTTGTTGAACGAGCCATACACGTGTCCAGAGTAACGTTTGTCGCTTCGGGAGCGACTCGCATAATCCATTACCATCGATGTTGCATCTTCGATAAGCTCTGGATCGTTTAGCATTTTGTGCGAAACAGGGATGAGGTATATCATCTTCAAGCTATCGACCAAGCGTGGGCTTTCGTACGAAATAAGTTGCTGCCTTTTGTTTTCTTTCTGCAAGGTTTCTATCTTTTCTTCGGTGAGTATGCCTGTGTCATCGTTGTCCATGTAGTAGAAGCGATTGATTTCCATTACGGTAAAGAAAAGAACCGCAAACAATCCGACAAAAGCCATAACACTAACCACTGTAACAAGGATAGCCAACATGTTTTGATTGTAATTTTTTATTTTTTCTATGTTCATAGTCTATTTTTTTAAAGTCTTTGATTTTTTTTGATGTGCTTACGTAATTCTGTAAATCTATATTATTCAGTGAAATAATTTATTAAACCTGTTTAGTTCATTTTATCCGCCCACTTACTTACATGGTAAGCACTTCGTGCTATTTAATGTGTGTGCCTTGAATGGTGAAGATAATCAAATAAATTTAAAAGTTACAATTTATGTAGAAAAAAAAAGTATTTGATTCAATATCCAGAGGGTGTAAGGCTCTTATGTGCGGGATTAATGCCCGAAATAGTAGCAAGGGGCAAGGTGGTTTGGAGGTAAAAACGTAATCGTTTTCTAGCCTGCTGTAAACGAGAACAAAAGAATAAAGGGTGCAAAGAGTCTTTATGCCGATATACAACGAATCGCCGTATACGAGAACCGTACGTACGGTGGTGTGAGAGGTGCACTGGCGGAAATTATTCCGCCAGCTATCTACTCGATTATGCTCTTTAATTTTCTCCTTCAATCAGCGTTATATACGGTTCTTTTCCAGCAAAAACAATTGGAACTTTAACAATTCTATTTATTTCTATTTTATTATCAATTAGCTCCTTATAGTATTTATTTCTATCTATTTGGTTACTTGCTGAATTAATTTCCGTATTAATCCTTTTGATAAAATCTTGATGGCGTATAAAAGTAGTGACTTTTAAAAAAAATAGCTCAAAATTTCATAC
>JAOZTL010000433.1 GCA_029942205.1 Bacteroidales bacterium
TTAGGCATGTTGTAGTTTTTCGACCTTAGAAGAGCTCAATTTAAAAAAATAGAATTATGAGCGAAAAAACGATATTGTTTCTGATGTTTCTGTTCCTAACGAATGGTTTGTTTGCTAATCAAAAAACTATTTTGGATGATGGAAATAAAAAATATGAAAAGGAATGGAAAAGTGTAGATTCTTTGTTGTATTTGAAACAAAGAGAGTCGGCATTGCTTGTCATTAATGAAATTTATGATGATGCTAAAAAGAATAAAAATGTTGATCAAGTACTGAAAGCATTGATTTATCAATTTAAAGCTTTGCGAAACAGAGATGGAGATGCTTATTTGAAACAATTGCAATTTGTAAGACAAGAAGCTATTGCTGCCGAATTTCCAATAAAAAATGTGTTGTATTATGTGTATTCTGATTTTTTACAACAGTATTATAGTGCAAATTATTATGTAATCAACGAACGCTATGATGTCGATAACTTTCAGCCAGATGATTTGAAAACATGGTCGCCTAATTTGTACAAAGAAGAGACTCGAAAAAGCTGCGAACTGGTTTTAGAAAATGCAGATGGATTAAAAAAAATAAAGATTGAAGAACTGGAAGATGTATTGCATAAAGGCGATTTTCCATATCAAGTACGACCTACGTTGTATGACTTTTTGATGATGGGGGTTTTTGATCGATTAAAAGATTATTTCTCTTTCTCGAAAGCGACTTTTACTGACGAACGAGTTTTTGCTGATTTGCCTGTATTTTTAAAAATGGATTTTTCTTCGTCCGATTCTACCAATTATTTTTTGTATGGATTACGATTGATGCAAGATTGGTTGGAATTTCGGCAAGAGCAAGGCAACAAGGAAGCATTGCTGGATGCTGATTTGAAGCGATTAGACTTTATGCAAGTAGAATCGATGCATATTTTTGCCGATAGTTTGTATTTTCAAGCCTTGCTACGGCTCGAAAAGCAGTATAGTTCAGTTGCTTACGGAAGTGTGGTTTCGCATCGAATTGCATCTTATTATTACCAACAATCAAAAAAATATGACTTTCGTTATCCAAATACTTATAGATATAAAATGCTGAAAGCGAAAGCATTGGTTAAATGTAAGGGAATTATCGAAAAATATCCAAAATCGATAGGAGCGGCTAATAGTAAAGCTCTTATTGCTGATATAAAAGTAAAGAAATTAGAGCTGCAAGAAAATACGTATGAAATAACAAATGAAAATTTTCCAATCAAAATTACGTATCAAAATCTGAATAAAGCATTTATTAAGGTCGTACAGGTAGATCCGAAAAAATACGCCAAAATAGTAGACAATTATTATGGATTGGATCGTTATGACCGATTGAAAAAAATTGGAAAAACAGTAAGAAATGAGTCCATTACTTTTGTCAAAGATTTAGATTATAATTTACATGCTACGGAATACATTGTGGGGGCTTTGCCACGTGGTTTTTATTTAATTTATGTGTCTAGTACTTCTGATTTTACGTATAAAAAAAATTCGGTAAGTGTTGCAACTGTGTCGATTAGTAATTTAGCGTATCGGCAGCAGCGTGAGTTAAATGGCGACTGGAGTGTGTACGTGAGTGATAGAAAAGACGGAAAACTATTGGCAGGTGCAAAGGTAAAAGTATGGTACGAAGATTATAATTATATGTTAAGACGTTATAAGAAAGTGCCTGTGGGCGAGTATATTACGGATGCCAATGGTTTTTTTACGATAAATACAAAACGCATTAATTCAGAGAATATTTATTTAGAAATAACGCATGGAGAAGAATATTTGAATACAGGATACTCGCATTATTTAAACTATCGAGGGAAAAAAGTAGAAGAAAAGCGTATTAAAACCTTTATATTCACGGATAGAGCAATTTATAGACCAGGACAAACTGTTTATTATAAAACTATAACAGTAAAACAAATTGGGAATAATGCAACAGCATTAGAAAGTTACGAAACGTATATAAAATTGAAAGATCCTAATTGGAAACTGATTGAAGAACAACAAATTACATCCAATGAATATGGATCGAGCCACGGATCGTTTGTTATTCCACGAGGGAGGCTCAATGGGCGTATGAGGCTAGAAACTAGGCACGGATCCATTTCGGTACGTGTAGAGGAATATAAACGACCAAAATTTGAAACCAAGCTGGAAGCCTACAAAGGGAATGCTATTTTGGGCGAAACGATAGAGATAAAAGGCTCTGCAATAGCTCTTTCGGGTGCAAAAATAACCGATGCAAAAGTTGTATATTCTGTTTGGAGACAGCCACGCTGGATGGGCTGGGGGCGATATTCGTACAGTACGCAAGAAATAATGATGGTCGCAGATACTATTGAAACGGATAATAAAGGCGAGTTTACGATTAAATTTGTCGCAAAGCCTGACCCTCGAATGAAGAAAAATAGAGACATGGCGTATAATTATTCGGTACGGGTAGATGTTACCGATTTGAATGGCGAAACACGCAGCACGACAGGAACAGTTTCGGTTGGCTATCGGGCTTTGGTGCTTTCTTTGAATAGTAAGCAGGAACTTTCGGAAGACGAATTTGTTGAAATTCAAATAAAATCAGACAACATGAATGGCTTGCATTTGGATGTACAAGGAACGGTTAAAGTGTTTGCTCTCAAAGATAACCAGCGTGTGATGAAAGCTCGGGACTGGAATTTGACTGATAAAAAAAATTATACAGAGCAAGAATGGATAGAAAAATTGCCAAGCTATGAATATGGCGATGATTTGAATATCGATAATCTGAAAATTGGCGATTTGATTGCAGAACAAGCTTTTGACACCAAAAAAGCAGCAAAAGTGCTGATTAATAAATTAAAACGACAAAAGGCTGGCTATTACCTTATTACTGCCGAAGCGAAAGATAAAACAGGAAATTTGGTGAAAACCAAACAAACGGTTTTGTATTATAAAAAACGAGAAGCAGGAAGCACGCCTGTCAATAAAATTGACTGGTTTATTCCGTTAGAAAACACCGTAGAACCAGGGCAATCGGCTAAATATTTGGTGGGTTCGTCGGCTCAAAATGTAAGTCTTTTGTATCAATTGGAACGAAACGGCGAAGTGCTCGATCGAAAAATAATTCCGATCAATAACGAATTGAAATTGATAGAAATACCTATAACAGAGGCGTATAGAGGAAATGTAGTGGTAGCTGTTAATTTTATCAGAGACAATGTATTTTATCGCCACGAAAGTGTGGTAATCGTGCCGTTTACAAACAAAAAACTCGATATTTCGTTTGAAACATTCCGTGATAAACTCCAACCAGGCGAAAACGAAGAGTGTCGCATGCGCATAAAAGGAGCGAATGGCGACAAAGTTGCTGCCGAAATGTTGGCTACCCTTTATGATGCTTCATTGGATGCTTTTGCCACAAATTCATGGAATTTTAATATTTATAATAGTTATTATTCTGAATTAGGTTGGAAATCATATTTGTATTCTACTAGTTCTGCTAGAAGATTCGCTAAGTATTTCAATATTAGTGTAAATTCTCCTTCTTATTCTCGTACAAGTTTTAATTGGTTTAGTCAAAG
>JAOZTL010000434.1 GCA_029942205.1 Bacteroidales bacterium
ACAAACAAAAAATAATTCATTTTCTAAATCACAATTATAACAGCAATTCAGTATATATTGAAAAATGACTTGTTTTTGGAAAGTTTTCGTTATATTAGCGGTTTATAAACTCATATTTTTGTTATGAATAAGAAAATCGGAAATGTAATTTTATTTTTAGGCTTATTCCCTTTTTTAATTGGGGCACAAAACATAGAAAATCAAGCAGTTCGTTTACATACAGGCGTAGAATTTGGTTCAGAATTTACTGTTTTTTCGAAAGATGTATCCGCTTGGAATAGCTTTATAGCTCCGCATGTTGCTTATAGCTTAACTCCTAAATTACAGCTAAGTACAGGAATTGCATTTGTAAGCACTCAGTTGTCAGGAACATTTATTGGAGACGAGAATGCTTTGAGCATGAGAAATCAACAGGTGTTTCGTTCCTATTTATTTGCAGAAGCCGAATATGCACTTAGTGAACGCTTACGAATTTCGGGCGAAATTATGTACCAAATGCCATCCGTAGACCCACTAAATAATAGTCAGATTCCTTTGTTAAACTATTCGTTTAGTGCTAGTTATATGCTTACTCCAAACATCGAAGTGGGGGTACAAATTCGCCAACGAAACACACAGTATGGCAATCCATTTGCATATCCAGCTCAGTCTGTTTATTCTCCAAATTCATACATGGACTGGTAGTTTTTAACCTTTTTTTCATTGAAAAATGTAAACTTACAGAATTCCCTAAGTAACATCAAACAAGTAGGAAATCTTAGAATTTTGTTTATAAATGACTAAAAAACAGCGTAATACAGTATTTCTATTTTTTGTGTCTACATTTATTTTATTGCTAATACCGTTTTCTTGTACAAAAGAGCCTGCACAACTTGCTCCAGCAAAACGACTTGCAATCACATCGGTTTGTTTTATACCACAACGCCCTGCAACGTCTATTGACACAGCATCACAGCATATTCTTTTGATTGGAGATTCGATGGTGGCAGGTTTGATGCATCGTTTGCAAGATTATTGTGAAGCTAACGGGCATGTCCAAAATTCGGTAATTTGGTACAGTTCGTCTACAAAATGGTATGCTCAGACAGACACTATCTCCTATTTTATTCAAAAACATCAGCCGTCTTTTATTATTTTTGTTCTGGGTGCTAATGAATTGTTTATAAAGGATATAATCGAAAAACGAACGAATTTTGTAATGCAGATCGTTTCGCAATTTGATTCGATTCCTTACATTTGGGTAGGACCTCCAAATTGGAAAAAAGACACGGGAATTAATGAAATGATCCAAAATAGTGTGGATAGTTCGCATTTTTTCTTGTCAGCCAATTTGCATTTCGATCGCTTGTCGGATGGTGCGCATCCCACCAAAGCATCGTCTGTGCTGTGGATGGATACGATTGCAATTTGGATAATGACCAAAAGTAGCTACCGAATAAAACTCTATGAACCAGTAGTAAAAGCAAAAAATAGAGCCAGTAAATTTGTAACGGTAGTGCATCCGATTGAAAAATGAGAAGTAGATTTATTTGTTTTTTATCAATAAATATAAACCGCACGAAGTGCTTAAAATTTAATAATGAGATATTTGTATTTAATAATATTGGCTGTTTCACTTACTTTTGCTTCGTGTAGTACGGCACAAGAGTTGAGTTTAGAAGATTACTTGTTGGATTATAATTACGAAGCACGTACCGATATGAAAATAAGGAGTAAAGAGCTCGTTCGGCTGCTGAAAGATAACAAAGCACAGTTGATTGATATTCGGTTTGAGGAAGAGTATCGATCATGGAATATGCCGATCGCAATAAATATTCCGTTGCCCGATTTGCCAAATAATTTAGATAAATTGGACAAAAAGAAACTTATTGTAACTGCCTGTCCGCACAAGGATAGAGCCATAATTGCGATGACTTATTTGAAAACAAAGGGCTACAAGGTGAAATATTTAACCGATGGCTTGATTGGTCTTGCCGAATATTTACGAGGAAATAATGCCTACAATTTCATCCGATAAAGATCTTCGATCTATTTGATGTTGCTTACGCACTTATGCAAATGCCATGTAAACAGACAGTTGCCGTGAATAACGAAAACTTGTGACTAAGTATTTGAATACGTACTTTTTAATTATTCTATCTTTGTGATGCAGGTATTTGTTTTTTTATTTTAGATCCATAATTTGGAATTTAATTTCGTTTTCCGTATTTTGGTATAAACGAATGATTGTAAAATAAGAATTTTAACATTAAAAAAGATTACTGATTTTATATAGCCTCCTTCCGATTCTAAATTTACTTTGATGGATTGGCATGAAAAAACAGTGAAATCAGAATGGCCTAATTTATCTGAAGTTAAAGCAAATTTTAATTCTGTGGATTATGTCGGAAAGAATCGATATATTTTTAATATTAAATGAAATAAATATCGATTAATTGCAATGATTATTTTTGCGTCAATGAAAGTTTACATTCGATTCCTAGGAACGCATAGTGAATATTGATGCGAATTTGATATTTTCTTACTAAAAAACAAAGCTTATTTTTTCTAATTATTTACAGAAAAGCCCTTTGATTGTTTTTTAAATGATCAAAAGGCTTTTTATGTATTGATTACAAGTAAATTACATAAATGCGAAAGCAACATCAAAGTGGTCGAAGACCTATTTTCGTAATATTACCGAACTTTCCTCATCTTTTATCACAGGCGAAATGCGCTCCCATAACTGAAAACCCTCTTTGAATATACTGATACGCTGTTCTTCTGCTTGCAACTCAAAAGGAATCTTTAAACGAAACCGCCCCATTTCGTCCGTAATTGTCGAAATATCTTTTACCGAAACACGAACACCCGACAAGGGCTGATTGTCCTCATCTTTTACCATACCACTCATGATTCCTAGAGAATTATCTCTACGAATGGGTAATTGAAAACTCTCACCCAATACAATACTGGTATCTATTGAAACAAAACCATTTGCCTGAAAACTCAAGTGAGCCGTTTCGCCTTTCAGATTGGCAGGGATTTGCTTGAAGATGGTTTCTGTCTCAAGGGTTTGCTCTTCTGTTTTGTCGCCATACTGTAGGCTGACGGTGCCCAACTCAAAGGGCATATTCGGAATCATAACCGTTTCTATGGGCGTAACCGTCATAGAAAAAGGTTTGGACAGCACAAAATACCAATACATGAGAAACATAAAAGCAGCAGGCAGCGCAAAAAATAGCAGCACATATTTTACATATTTAGAACTGCGGTTTTCTGTAACTACAATAGTCAGTTTCTTTTCCAGTTCTTGCAAGGCAGGCTCTGGGCGGTTGGCAAGCAAGGCTTTTATATCTGCCAATTGACCACTGTGTTCTTTTATTAAGTTCTCAATGGCTGCTGTATCGTTCATGTTAATGGTAATATCGTGTCCGCTTACGTCTTGCAGAGTAATATTATTGTTACCGTCAGTGGTTACTTTGTTTATTTTGTCCATATAATTGATTTAATCTATATTGAAATTAATTTACGAATAGTAAGACCTGACAGGTTTTACATATTTAATATATACTAAACAATA
>JAOZTL010000435.1 GCA_029942205.1 Bacteroidales bacterium
CACCACATCGTCCATCACGATAGCCCCCATCCCGATAAGCACATTGTCTTTGATCGTGCAGCCATGCACTACGGCATTGTGAGCAATGGAGACATTATTGCCAATAGAAGTAGGCGATTTTTGATAAGTAGCATGTACCGTAGCATTATCTTGTATGTTCACATTATTGCCAATACGTATGTAGTGTACATCGCCACGTAATACAGCTCCAAACCAAATGCTGCATCCAGCCCCCATTTGTACATCACCTATAATGACGGCATTGTCTGCCAAAAAACAATCTTTGCCGATTATTGGCGTTTTGTCTCGTAATGTTTTTACTATTGCCATTTCTTTATTTTTAGTTTAGAATGAATATAAATTAAGCTCCAAAGATAAATAGCTTTTGAACATAAAAAAAGCATAGTGTATAGAATAAAAGCCAATCAATTTACAAATTTGCTTATTTTTGAGTGCTCAAATTTCAAACAGTAACTAAATTGTGTGTAAAAAAACGATTTTTAAAATTGCTGATTTTTATCATCAAAAAAAATAAAAGAAACATGCATGCATAACATATTCAAAATATCAAAAAATAATGTTCGATTCTATCTTAGAATAACTATTTTTGCCACCATTAATGGATAATAACAATTAACAATATTTAATATATTATGAGTGAAAAAGCGATTATCGAATTAGATGACGTCGTTATACGATTCTCAGGTGATTCTGGCGACGGAATGCAATTAACTGGAACTCAATTTTCTAGGACTTCAGCATTAATAGGAAATGACGTATCAACATTTCCTGATTACCCAGCTGAAATTAGAGCTCCATTGGGAACAGTAGGAGGCGTTTCGGGTTTTCAGTTACACTTCGGGCACAAAGAAGTAAATACACCAGGCGATTATGCCGATGTATTAGTAGCAATGAATCCCGCAGCATTAAAAGCAAACTTACGCTGGGTGAAAGACGGTGGAACTATTATTTTAGACATAAATAGTTTTACGGATAAAAACTTAAAAAAAGCAGGATGTGTAGACAATCCGCTAAGTTTAGATCAATTTGATGGGTATAACATTATTCAAGCTCCTATCTCAAACTTAACCAAAGAAAGTTTGAAAGACATGGGCATGGATAACAAAAGCATCTTACGAAGCAAGAATATGTTTGCTTTAGGAGTTGTTTATTGGTTATTTAGCCGTCCATTGGATTATACAGAAGCATTTTTTGAGAAAAAATTCAAGAAAGTACCTCTAATTATTGAGGCAAACAAAAAAGTACTTCGTGCAGGTTTCAATTATGCCAACACCATCGAGGCATTGCCATCGTATCGTGTGAATCCTGCAAAAATCGAAAAAGGACAATACCGCAACATGCAAGGTAACGAAGCTACTGCATGGGGTTTATTGGCTGCTGCCGAAAAAGCAAACATGGATTTATTCATTGGTTCATACCCTATCACTCCAGCTACTGAAATTCTTCAAGAATTGGCTGCAAGAAAAGATTTAGGTGTGAAATCATTCCAAGCAGAAGACGAAATCGCAGGAATTTGTACCGCAATAGGTGCTAGTTTTGCTGGATCATTTGCTGTTACAACTACTTCGGGACCAGGACTTGCTCTAAAAAGCGAAGCTATTGGTTTAGCAGTAATCACCGAATTACCTTTGGTGATTGTAAACGTACAGCGTGGAGGTCCTTCAACTGGATTACCTACTAAAACAGAGCAATCTGACTTGATGCAAGCATTATATGGACGTAACGGCGAAAGCCCTGTGCCTGTGGTTGCTGCAAGTACGCCATCCAACTGTTTCAAATACGCATTTGAAGCATCTAAAATGGCTGTAGAAAATATGACTCCAGTTATTTTATTGACTGATGGCTTTTTGGCTAACGGAACAGAGCCTTGGAAAATCACAAAAATGGATGAATTACCAACAATTCGACCACAATTTGTAGACAAAAAAACGAAAGAATATCTTCCATATCGCCGTCAATTAGACACGATGATTCGCGAATGGGCTATTCCTGGCGATGAAGGATTTGAGCACCGTATTGGTGGCTTGGAAAAAATGGCTGAAACAGGAAATGTATCGTATGTTCCAGAGAATCACCAAGTGATGACCGACGAACGTGAAAAGAAAATTGATGATATTGCTTTTCAAATTCCTAAACAAGAAATTGAAGGAGATCTTGATGCAGACTTACTCGTTATCGGGTGGGGTGGTACTTATGGACACTTAATCACAGCAGTACGTGAATTAATTGAAGAAGGACACAAAGTTGCATTAGCTCATTTTCATTATATCCGTCCATTACCTGAGAATACAGAAACGGTATTGGCTCAATTCAAACAGCATATCGTTTGTGAAATCAACTTAGGACAATTTGCCAATTATTTAAGAAGCAAACACCCAAGTTTTGATTATGAGCAGTACAATAAAGTACAGGGCTTGCCATTTACAGTATCTGAATTGAAAGAAAACATTAAAAAATTATTGGAGGAAAAATAAAATGTCAGAAGTAGAAGTTAAAAAATATACTCCCAAAGATTTTAAAAGCGATCAAGAGGTGCGATGGTGTGCTGGTTGTGGTGATACTGCAATACTTAGTGCTGTACACAAAGCAATGGCCGAATTGAATCACAAGAAAGAAGACTATGCCGTTATTTCGGGTATTGGTTGTTCGTCTCGCTTTCCTTATTATATGAATACCTATGGTTTTCATGGTATTCATGGGCGCGCAGGTGCTATCGCTTCGGGAACAAAAGTAGCCAACCCTAATCTTAGCGTATGGCAAATTACTGGAGACGGTGATGCAATGGCTATTGGTGGAAACCATTTTATCCATGAAATCAGACGTAATGTCGATTTGAATATTTTATTATTCAACAACGAAATTTATGGTCTGACTAAAGGACAATACTCGCCAACTTCACGATTGGGACAAGTAACAAAAACATCTCCTTTCGGTACAATAGAAACTCCTTTTAATCCTGGCGAATTAGCTATCGGAGCAAAAGGAAAATTCTTTGCTCGTGGAATCGATAATAATGTAAAATTAAATATCGAATTATTCAAAGCTGCCGATCAACACAAAGGAACTTCTTTGGTGGAAGTGTTGCAAAATTGCATTATTTATAATGATGGTGCACATTCGGTACTTACCGACAAAGAGCACAAGCTGGATCGTACAATTATCTTACACCACGGTGAGCCAATGATTTTTGGTAAAAACAGTGATAAAGGTTTGGTATTGGATGGATTCAAATTGAAAGTAGCTACTATTGGCGAAAATGGCATTACAAAAGATGACATTTTGGTTCATGATGCTAAAGAAGAAGATCCAATATTACATTTGATGCTTATCAATATGGAATATCCTGAAATGCCAGTAGCTTTCGGTGTTATTCGCTCGGTAGAAAAAAATACTTATGATGCAAATGTAGTAAAACAAATAGAAGAAGTTAAAGCTAAGTCAAAAATCAAATCTATGGCTGATTTATTGGTTAGTGGAAATACTTGGATAGTAGAATAAACTATTTCTAAATATAAAAAGGCTATCTCTTATA
>JAOZTL010000436.1 GCA_029942205.1 Bacteroidales bacterium
TCAACGTAACCGTCAGAAAAAATATAAATTTTATCGTTATTTTGTAGTTTTATTGTGTGATTTGCAAATTCTTTTTCTTTAGGATAAAAGCCTATAGGGTTGGTGGTTGCCTTATATTCAAGCAATTCATTATTTCGCATTATCCAAAGTGGATTGTAAGCTCCTGCAAACTGTAAAATATGAGATTTCATGTTTATTGAGCAAAGTGCTATATCAAGTCCATTTCTGTTGTTTTTTTCAGAAGAACGAAAAACTTCTTTTACTCTTTCTCTTAAAATAGTTAAGGCCGTTGCTGGATTGTCAGTTTCTGTACGGCGTACAATTCCATGTAAATAAGTAATACCCAGCATGGTAAGAAAACCACCAGGAACACCATGTCCAGTACAATCTGCGGCCGCAAAAACTAAATTTTCATTAATTTTATTTATGTAATAAAAATCTCCGCTAACGGCTTCTTTTGGTTTGAAAAAGATAAAATGGTCTTTGGGCATGTATTTTTCAATTAAATCTTGCCGAGTAAGTAAGGCTTGTTGTATTGTTTTTGCATAATTTATACTATCGGTTATGTCTTTATGCTGTTTTGTAATTCTATTTTTTTGGATATTTAATTCGTTATTAGCACTTTCTATTTCAACATTTCGCTGGTCAACTTCAAGGCTTTGAGCAAAAAGTTGTTGATTCAAAACATTTTGCTCATTCTGATGTCTTTCAAGTTCTATTTGTAATTGTTTTTGAGTAATAATATTGGCTAATGAAGTACATACTGTCTCAAAAAAAGTAATATCTTGGTTTTTTATACTTTCGCCTTTTTCTAAATATAAATTTAGAAGCCCAAGTACATTACCACCAAGTATTATCGGTTTTTTCATGTGTACGTACGGAATTTCATTTTCCTTTTTCTCAAATTTTGACCGAAAATCACCAATAAAAGATTTTTTTTCAGAAAGTGCCTTCCCACAAATACATTCACCTGGTTTAATGAGCGAGCAGTCTTTTATTCGGTGGTCACCCATGTCTTTTTTTGCAATCATTTCAAGCTCACCCTTCTTGTTTTTTAGAAAAATAGCACCTTGTGTTTTTATTGATAACCACGAAACTTTTAATATACTTTCTAAAGCATTTTGAAGAAATTCACTTAATGTCAAGGAATTATCTAATGCACTTTCTACAATATCAGCTAAAGCTGCACGATTAGTTTTTTCTTTATTCTCATTAGAAAGAAGTATATTTAATTTTTCTTCTTCTTTTAGTAATTTTTTTAACTCTCTTTTTTGTAATTTGTTTATTATTTGTTGTTCGTTAAGTTTTTTGTTGTTTTTTTTTAGTTTTTTTCTCAAAAAGAGGCTAATAATAACAATTACTGCCATTATTAGAACTATTATAATTAGAATTATTTTAAATTCTTTATCATTCTGTAAATCAATATCTTTTAATTCATTTTTTTCGCTTAGTAGTTCTATTTCTTTTTGTTTTTTCTTTTGTGTTGTACTGAATTTTATGTTTGAAAGTTTTTGGCTTAAACGTTCGGTGTATAAACTATCGTTGTAAGCAATTACAAGGTTTGAATATTCTGCGGCCGATTTAAAATTTCCTATCTCAAAATTAATTTTTGACAGTATTTTGTAAGCATTCAGCATTCGTAATTTATTATTACTTGTTTTTGTTTCCTTTAAGCTTTTTTTTGCAAATTCTATGGCTTGTTGGTAACGTTTTTTTTGAAAAAGTGCATTGGAAATTCGTTCGTAAGTATCACTAACTAAATTATTATCCGTTTTAGTTTGTAGTGTTTTTAATGATTTTGTGTACATTTTTAAGGCTTCATCAAATTTCTCTTGATATAAAAACACATCACCAATATATTTGTAACATACTGCTTCACCATCTTTATCATTTTGTTTTACCCTAATACTCAATGCTATTTTTAGATAATGGAATGCTCGCTTGTAGTTTTTGTTTAGCAAAAATGCTCTGCCTAAATTAACATTGCAATAAGCTGACATTCCTGTATTTTTTATCTCTTCGGAAATAATAACTGCTTTCTTTAAGTAATCAATTGCCTCAGTATAAGTTTCTTGATAGATATATAAGTTTCCTATATTTATTAGAGCATAGCCTTCTTGTTCTTTTATGCCATGTTTTCTACTAATTTCTAAGCCGTTGAAATATTTTTCAAAGGCTAAGGGGTAATTTCCTAAGTTTCGAGAGGCTACACCTGAAAAACTATAAGCTTTTGCTAGTTGCTCATATTGTTTATATTTTATGGACAATTCAATGGATTGTTCTCCGTATTTTACTGATTGTTCGGGGTTTGAGTTTCGGAGTTTCCAGCATAAATCATTTAAAATTTTAGGTTTTTCTTTTTCTGAAGCTGTTTTTAAAATCTGCTTTAAGCTATCAATTTTAGATACTTTTTGGGCATAAACATATTCATACTTGAAAATTATCAAGCCTAATAATAGTATTAATATTTTAAGTTTATACATATTTTTAAATAAAGTCCATGACTTACGATTGATGATTGATGATTGAGAATCAGGCAATTACTGATTATTAACTGTTTAACTCGTTTGATATTTATTTTTCTTGCTATTTTATATTACAAAAATAATTAACATACTGACTATCAATCGACAATCATAAATCGACAATCCTGATAAAGTCCTTATATTCTTTGTCGGAAATCAAAATATGACTTTGTAACCATTTTTGCAAAAATGTCATAATTTCAAAGGATAAGCTAGCTTCTTTAGATGCTAGCATGTTTTTAAACTCCTTTATTTTTTCAACAAATAGTTTATGCTGTTCTTTGTGTTCTTCCTTCCTATCATATTCTGTTTTACAAAAAATATCTTCTTCTGTTTTGAAATGATATACTGTATAATCTGTTAATTCTACTACAATTTCATTGAGATGGTCATTTGCTTTTCCTTCTAAGAAAGCAGCATGTAAATTGTTAATTAAATCAATTAACTTTAGGTGTTGTTCATCAATTAGCCCTTTGTCAATTATGTAATTATCAGTCCAAGTTATAAATTTTTTACGCATTTTAAGTATTTGTTTTAAAAATAAACATTACGTTTTTATAGAAATTGTTTTAAAATATTTTAAGAATCCTATTGTAATAGTATTTCAGGACTTAAAAATGGAATGTATTTTCTGTCAGTAACTAAAATGTGTGTTTTTAGCCAATCACGTAAAAAATTCATAATATCGTAAGATAAACTAACTTCACATGAAGCAAGTTTTGTTTTAAAAACGACTACTTTTTCAACAAAATTGCTATGCTCTTTTTTATGGTCTTCTATTTCTGGGTAATTCACTTTATCAAAGAAAGTTTCTTCTGTTTTAAAGTGAGACACTGTATAAGTTGCTAATTCTTCAATAATTTCACTCAGATGGTCATTTGCTTTTCCTGCTAAAAAAGCATCATACAAATTGTTTATTAACTCTATTAGTTTTTGATGTTGCTTATCAATTAATCCATTATCAATTGATAAATTGTCAGTCCATTCTATTAGTTTTTTTGTCATAATTTTTAATA
>JAOZTL010000437.1 GCA_029942205.1 Bacteroidales bacterium
ACTATTATCTAATCAGTTAAGTAATTGGTTATCAAAGATAAGTGATGATTTTGATATTGGGATTAATTACCAATTGGGCGATGAAGTATCGAGTGATGAACTTGAAGTTGCGTTATCTACACAGGTTTTTAATGAACGTGTTTCCATTAATGCAAATTTTGGGGTAGGAGGGGAGAATTTAGATGCGGCACAAAATCAAAGTTCTTCGCAAACAACAAATTTAGTAGGAGATATTTCGGTGGATGTCAAAGTCAATAAAACAGGATCTATGCGTGTAAAAGCATTTACCCGAACCAATGAAAATGACAATTTGAATGCAGATAATACTTCTTATACACAAGGATTAGGCGTATTTTACAGAAAAGATTTTGATACATTTGGAGAGCTTTTTCTTGATTTTTGGAATGTTATTTCATTTAAAAATTGGAGAAATAAAAAAAACACCAGATCAAGAAAAGGAAAAAAAATAAAGTTCTAACTTTAGCATGTTTTATAACCTAAAACAGAGAACTGGCACATTTTTAGTTAGAAATATTTATATTTATAACTATCTGTCAATTAGTAGTTTTTGTTGGTTTTTCTGGGCATTATTCTGGAATAATTTTATCCTACTATGATGAAGGTGTTGATTTTGTGTTCTTCGGCATAAATAAAAACCTTGTTTTTTTTTTGAGTTTGCGTGAACATATCTATATTTGCAACGCTTTTCACGAAGACTTTGTTTTAAGCGATAAAATAATATTAAAAAGGGAAAATTTTAAATTTTAATTATTTATAATCTAAAAATAAGTTAATTATGTTTATTTTAATGGTAGTAGTTTTTGTTTTAGGCTATTTAGCAATAGCATTAGAACATCCGCTGAAAGTTGATAAAGCAGCTTCAGCACTATTAATTGGGTCGCTTACTTGGGTGATCTACATATTAGGTAGTGCTGATATTCTAAATCTTGGTTTCAGTACCGCATGGGATGATTATTTGAATCTGCACCCTGATGCAAATACGACAAAAGGCATGCAAGATTTTATTGCTCATAGTGAAATACTTCACCATTTGGGCGAGATTTCTGAAATATTATTCTTCCTTTTGGGAGCAATGACTATTGTTGAAATAGTCGATCAACATCAAGGATTTAAGCTGATTACAGATAGAATCACCACAACCAATAAAGTGAAATTATTGTGGATTTTGAGTTTTTTAACATTCTTCATGTCAGCAGCTTTAGATAACTTAACAACAACAATTGTTTTGGTAGCACTATTGCGCAAATTGATTGCAGACAAAGAGACTCGCTGGTTTTTTGCCAGTATGGTTGTATTAGCTGCAAATGCAGGAGGAGCATGGTCGCCTATCGGAGATGTAACTACCATCATGCTTTGGATCGGTGGTCAAGTAACTGCTGCAAATATTATTGTACAAGTAATTGTGCCTAGTTTGGTTACTATGATTGTACCAGTAGCTATTCTTTCGTTTACGATGAAAGGAGACGTAGTACGTCCTGTATTAGAAGGCGATGCCGCTAGAGATTTCACGACTAATGGCGAACGTAAATTTATCTTAGGATTAGGTGTTAGTGCATTATTATTTGTTCCAGTATTTAAAACGGTAACACATTTGCCTCCTTACATGGGAATGTTGTTTGGTTTAGGAGTCCTTTGGGTTGTAACCGAAATTATGCATAAGAAAAAAGAAGGCGACGACAAAAGACGTTTATCAGTTGTTGGTATTTTGACAAAAGTAGATGTTCCTACCGTATTATTCTTCTTAGGTATTCTTTCAGCAGTTGCTAGTTTACAATCTGCTGGTCAATTAGCTATTTTGTCCGAATTTTTAGATAAAAACTTAGGTAATATCTTTACAATAAACATTGCAATTGGTATTCTTTCGTCTATTGTTGATAATGTACCATTAGTAGCAGGTGCAATGGGTATGTACGAAGTTGCTACACCAGAAACGTTAAGTATGATTTCTGATCCTACACAGTTAGCTTATATTGAGCATTTTGTTGTAGATGGAATGTTCTGGGAATTTTTAGCATTTTGTGCTGGAACAGGTGGAAGTATTTTGATTATCGGTTCGGCAGCTGGTGTTGCTGCAATGGGAATGGAAAAAATAGACTTCATTTGGTACATGAGAAAAATTAGTTTATTAGCCCTTATTGGTTATTTAGCTGGAGCTGGTACTTTTTACGTACAAGCATTAATTTTTCATTAGAAACAAACAATTCGAGCAACGAGTTGATTCTATAATAATAAAGCGAGGCTGGTTTTCTAGTCTCGCTTTCTAGTTTTATCTAAAATATTGTTTTCTTCTAATAAATCATATAATGAAAAAAATAATTATATTTATTCTTTTAATTATCCCTTTGTATTCGATAAAAGCACAATCTTTTGAGAAAGGCGATCAGGTTTTTAATTTAGGAATAGGTATTGGTGGAGCTTATAATTCAGGCTATTCCATTATGATACCACCCATTTCGGCATCCTTTGAATATGGATTGACAAATGACTTGGGAATAGGAAATTTTGGAGTAGGTCTGTATGCAGGCATAAGTAGTGTAAAAGATAACTTTGAAACACACTTTACACCTATTGTTATTGGAATACGTGCAGCTTATCATTTTTATAAGACAGAAAAAGTTGATATTTATGCAGGTGCATTGCTCGGTTTTCGTATGGTCGAATCCGATAATATTGGCATGAGTACATATTCTGCAAAAAGCGGTATTGCATGGGATACATTTGTTGGTGCACGCTATTATTGGACTCCCAGTTTAACAGTAATGACAGAATTAGGCTATGGTATTTCGTGGCTAACCGTGGGCATTGCTTACAAACTTTAGTGCATTATTTTTTTATAAAATATGAAAATTTGTATTTTTTTTGTATATTGTATGCATAAATATTATTGATTGATAGTTTGAATTAATGGTGACTTTTCAGTAGTTCGATATTTATGCTATAGGTGAATTCTATTTTTCAGAAAAATTACCACTTTTACACTAAATTATGCTTAAATGCGTACAATTTATCAAGTAGTGTAATAAATCGTTAAAATATAGCTATGATGAGCAAAAATAATAAAACAGACGAAGTCTGAAATTGAACATTAATATAAAAAGAGAATTATGAAAAATAAATGGTTATTTTTATTGAGTTTTAGTATTTTGTTTTTTGCCTCCTGTGGAGGAAATACTGAAAATACGGATGATGAATTAGTCGAAGATGTTGTTAATGAGGCATTAGCTGAAGCAGATGAAGAAGCATTGGCAGATGCATGGATTATTTTTGAAGAAGAAGATGGCGCATTTGCTATTCAAATGCCAAGTGAACCCGAAAAAACAGTACAGGCAACACCTACAGAAGCAGGTAATATTGATTTGGTGATGTACATGGTGGACGAAGGCGAACGAGTTTACATGTTGATGACTTCCGATTTGCCTAGTAGTATTATGGCTGTAAGCGATCCGAAGGAAATATTGAAAAATGGAAAAGATGGAGCATTAGGCACGATTTCAACCGTGAATATTCTTGACGAGAAAG
>JAOZTL010000438.1 GCA_029942205.1 Bacteroidales bacterium
TGGTATCTATTAAGTGCTTCACCTCTACTTCGGCTTCTTCAGTTTTGAAAATTTCTGGTAAAATATCAGTTTTGAAACCAGTTGCAATAATTGTAACTGCAATTTTTTCGCCTAATGACGGCTCAACAGTATTTCCCCAAATTAAGTCAGCTGAATGTCCTGATGCTTCTTGGATATGATCATTTATCGCACCAATCTCGTCCATTGAAGCCTCATTTTTTCCAGACACAATATTCACTAAAATATTTTTAGCTCCATAAATATCGTTACTATTTAAAAGCGGAGAATTTAAGGCAGCTTCAATAGCATCTAATGCTCTTCTATCGCCTTCGCCTTCGCCTGAACCCATAACAGCAATTCCACTATTACTCATAACCGTTTCAACATCAGCAAAATCGACATTTACATGACCGTGAACAGTTATAATTTCAGCAATTCCTTTGGCGGCAACGGTTAACACATCATCGGCTCTTTCAAAAGCATTTGAGATGGTTAAATCGCCATGAATTTCCCTTAATTTTTCATTTTGAATAATTAAAAGAGAATCAACATGTTTACTTAGCTCTCTAATACCTTCAGTTGCTTGTCTTATGCGCCTATGACCTTCAAATCTAAATGGCATGGTAACAATTCCGACGGTTAAAAGTCCATCTTTTTTTGTAGCTTCAGCAATTACTGGCGCAGCACCTGTTCCAGTTCCACCGCCCATTCCTGCAGTTATAAAAACCATTTTAGTGGCCGATCCTAATGACTCTATCACATCATCAAGATTTTCAACAGCTGAATCACGCCCTTTCTCAGGCTTATTTCCAGCTCCCAAACCTTGAGTTAATGATGAACCTAATTGTATTTTTAGAGGTACGGGGCTATTTGCCAATGCCTGTGCATCAGTGTTAGCTATAACAAAATCAACTCCTTTTATTCCTCTCTTGAACATGTGAGTTACCGCATTGCTTCCTCCACCGCCAACTCCTATAATTTTAATTATAGATGACTTTTCTACTGGTAAATCAAATGGCATTAAATCGTCCATGGCTTTTCTTTTTTTTAATTTCAAACTCAAGTTATAGTTTTGTCAAGAAAATAACAAACACAACCTTAAATAAAGTACTCAATATCAGAACTATGTGTCCTGAAAAACAGATATTTATTCTTTGCAAATGTAAGAAAATAATTAATAATGCACAATTAATCACTAATCATTAATCACTAATCATTAATTTTCACATTTTAGAATCACTTTCGTCGAAAATATCAAAAAATGTATTTTTCATTTTTTCTACAAAAGCTTTTTTCTTTGGAATTTCTTCTTCAAAAACATCATTTTCAAATTCAACATCTTTTTCTTCTACAACTTCCTCTTTTTTGAATTGTTTCTCTAAAACTACATTGTATTTTGAGCCTTTTAGCAACAAACCAATACTTGTAGAATACATAGGTTGATTTGCTTTTTCGTTAGAATTTGTATTGAAATATCTATTTGGCAAACCCACTCTTACATCTAAACCAGTTGAGAATTTCATTAATTGAGGTAAATTTCTCAATAATGCACCACCGCCAGTTAATGCAACTCCTGCACCTACTTTTTCCATGTAGCCAGAATTGTCTATTTCAAAGGCAATTGCGTCAATAATTTCTTCCATTCGTGCCTGAATTATTTCTGCAAGCATTTTAAAAGAGATTTCTTTAGCATCACGTCCGCTAATTCCTGGAATTGTAACCACCTTGTTATCAGGCGCAATATCCGAAATTGCTGAACCGTATTGAACTTTTAATGTTTCAGCGTAGCGGTGCAAGATTGAGCAACCTTCTTTAATATCGTTAGTTACCACATTTCCTCCGAAAGGAATTACTGCTGTATGACGAATTATTCCGTTGTAATAAACTGCAACATCAGTAGTTCCACCGCCTATATCAACCAAAACAACGCCTGCTTCTTTTTCATCTTCGGTTAAAACCGCTTCAGAAGAAGCCAAAGGCTCAAGAATAAGTTTTTTTACGCTCAAACCTACTCTGTTGATACATTTTTCAATGTTTTTAGCAGAAGCAACTTGTCCGATTACAATATGAAAATTCCCTTCCAATCTGCGACCCGACATGCCTACTGGGTTTTTTACACCAGTCTCATTATCAACTATATAATTTTGAGGAATTACATGAATTATTTCTTCACCCGCTTCAATTGGCAATCTTTTCATGTCTTCAAATAACTCATCAACAACGTCTTGAGTTATTTCTCCCACATTCGATTCTATGTATTTAATTCCTCTATTTCTAACACTTTTAATGTGTTGCCCGGCAATTCCTACATAAACATTTTCAAATTTAATGCCTGATTCTTCCTCAGCTTGCTCAACGGCTTGCTGAATGGCATTGGCTGTTTCGTCAATATTTAGTACTACTCCTCGTTTCACTCCTGTTGATGGAGCTTGTCCCATTCCTAGGATTTCGAGTCGCCCGTTAGGAGCTTTTTTTCCGACTATTGCAACAATTTTTGTTGTTCCAATGTCAACTGCTGTAATGTATTCGTTTGTTCGGCTCATTTTATTATATATTATTTTTGAATATTATTTTCATATAAATCTGCAATTGGAAAAATTAAATCATAATCATTCCAATTCAAATTTCCATTTATAATTTTATAATCTATAAATTTCTTTTCATCTAAATATTTTTTTATTGAAGGATGATGTGATTTTTCTAAAAATGGTTTAAAATCAATTAATTTTTCTTCATTTGTATTAAAAAAAACTCTCATTATAAAATCACCAATATATTTTACATTTTTAACATTCAACTCTGTTGTTGAGATATTTTCACTATAATCTACTGTAATTTTCATAATTTCTATAATTTTTTTGTTATTTTTTCAAACTTTACATCTTTATGATAAACGAAAAAATCAATCCATTTTTTTACAATCTTTTCAGCATATATTTCTATAAACACTTTCAAATTCTTCAAATCTTTGCCTTTCAATGGTTTTCTACCTTTTACTGTTTTTATTTTTATTTCTACAATTTCACCATTTTCTATATAAAACTCTGCTTTACTTTCATATTCACCCTGTTGTCCGTGTATATGAATGGGTTCATGTTCGTTAGAATAAAACATAATAATAATTCCTAAGTATTCAAATATTTTTGACATATTTCAATAATTTATTTTTTCTTACAAACTATTTGATTTTCAAATGTTAAATTAATAGTTTTATATTTATTCCATCCGCCACGTGGCAGAACTTCTTTGTAAAAAACTTCTAATTCTTTAAATTTATCTTTGTAATTTTTAATAGTTCCAAAAATTACAATATGCTGCCCTACTCTCGGAACTAATTCAAAATCACCTTTTTCAGTAACAAAAATCTGATTTATTTGCGATTTCAGAAATTTATTCTCATTAATGAATTTTCCGAGGGTATATAAATCTTTAACTATGTTATTTTCACCTCTTTGTGCGATACTATCGACACTTATTTTTCTGCGCAAAGCAAAATTTGTATTTATATTTCCATTTACAACCAAAACATG
>JAOZTL010000439.1 GCA_029942205.1 Bacteroidales bacterium
TTGCTGACAAAAATCCTGAAAAATGGAAAACCCAGTCGCTTTACTTTAAGTTAGTAACAGCAGGCGTATTATTCACAGGCTTTATTTTTGGTATGATGGAAGTAAAACCAATACCTGCAATTATCTTAGCACAAGCACTTAACGGCTTGATATTGCCATTTATTAGTGTTTTCTTAATTTATGTTATAAATGATCCCAGTTTGATGGGCAAAGATGATATAAATAGTTGGTTTTCAAATAGTTTGATGGCTATTGTAATGTGGATTACCATGATGATTGGATTTATTAATATATTGAGAGCTGTTTATTCTTCACTGAATATGCAATTACCTGATGATATAATAACTATTGGAGCTACTGCACTGATAACTACTGTATTAAGTTTCATTGTATTATATAAAGTATATAAAATGCGAGTATTCAAAGAACAATCAAAGTAGAGTTTTATATTTTCTGAATGAAAAGAAGTTTACTATTAACCGATGTCTTAAATTTGCGTCCCGAAGACTTACTTAAATTCAGGCTACTTTTTTTCCATTCATTTTTTTTAGGAATCTTCATTGCATTTTACTTTATTCCTTCAAATGCCCTTTTTATAGAACATTTTGGGAGCGAACAATTACCGTATGCTTATTTATTATCAGGAATTGTTGGATATTTAAGCTCTATTGTTTATTCTTATATTCAAAAACACGGGAAAAAGAGATTCTTATTTGCAGGAGCATTAATTCTGCTTGTTATCGTTAGCCTTTCGGCTCGAATTGCTGCATATTATTTTCCTATTCAGTGGGTTAGCTTTTTTGTTTTTGTCTGGACATGGCCATTTATTTCGCTAACGAATATCATTTCAGGTGGTTTAGCTATCGAGTTGCTTGATTTACGGCAAGTAAAACGATTGTATGGATTGATAAACATGGGAGGAATATTTGCTTCTATATTAGCGTACTTTACTATTCCATTATTTGTCAATAAATTGAGCCATTATTATGATTTGTTTTATTTTGGAATTATCGCAGTAATAATAAGTTTGGGTATTTTATCTTATATTTTTGTCCGATTTCCAGAGAAATTATCAACAAAAATAAGAAATATACCTTTTTCTTTTTCCGATAATATTTTCTCTTTACTGAAAGAGAAGTATTTACGATATATATTCTTTGCAAGTATTTTTTCGGTACTGATTATTTATTTTAGCGATTTCGCTTTTTTATCGAGTATCAAAATACAAACAGAAATATTACAAACGCCACATGCTGTTTCTAGTTTTATGGCAATTGTTTTTGGCTCATTGAAGCTTGGCGAATTGATTTTATCTCTGAGTTCTAGTCGCTTATTGAGTAAGTATGGTATTCGCTTTGGATTGACAGTTTTGCCATTTTCATCGTTGTTGCTTATGTTTGCAGCCATTTTGTCTAGCTATTTTTGGGGCGCAGCCAGTATTGCTTTTTTAGCCATAATGACCATCAACAAAGCCTCCGAGCGAATTTTGCGGCGCGGGCTCGATGATCCATCATTTAATGTTCTGTATCAGACACTTCCTAAACGAGAGCGTTTGTCGATACAAACAAAAATAGGTGTGGTCATGCAAATTTCGATTGGTTTGGCAGGAATTATTTTGATTGCAGTCAATTGGTTAATAACGTATAAACAAGTAACTTATTTAGAATTATTTCCTCTATTTATAAGTCCTTTTGTGGTGTTTTGGCTTTGGATTGTTCGAAAATTATATACAGAATATAAAAATCAGATACAAAAAATACTTAAAAAAGAACATAGTTTAAGAAAAAAAAGAATAATACAGAGTGGAACTGATATTATTCTTCAGAATTTGGATAGAAATGAGGAGTCGGTAACTCTTTTTGCTACAATTTTGATTCAAGAAACAAACCCTGTATTGCTTCAAGAATATAGCCATAAGCTGTTGCAATTCAGCAATCCTACAATTTATCAATTAGCGAAGAATAATATTAGAAATCTGAAATTACGAATAAAGCCAGATAACAAGCAACTGCTTGAAATTGCTGAATGGAAAGAATCCGAATTGCTAAAATTAAGCGGAAAGAATTTTGAGTTTAAAATGCAGATAATAAATCATATTTCCAATTATGATTTAAAAAATGCAGAACAAATTGTCTTTTTATTTCTTTCTGATTCCGATTGTAAAATAAAGCAGTACACGATAAATTTAGCATCTAAATATTCGTCAGAACGGATTATTGATAAATTAATCGAGTATTTAGAAGAATTTAGCTATTCACATTTAGTAATTGAAAGTATTGCTAAAATAGGCACAAATGCGATCCCTAAACTAGAAAAAAAGATTGTATCAAGTACAAATGTATTAATTATTCACTTAATAGTTGAAATTTATACACGAATGCAAAGCGTACAATCGAGCAATTTATTGTTTCGCCATATTTCGTATCCAAGTAAAAATGTGCAGACAAAGATTATTAAATCCTTGTATAAACTTAAATTTATAGCCGTTGGACAGTCTATTCTATTAGCAAAAGAAAAAATAAAAGAAAGAATAGGCGATATTCTTTGGCTTATGGTAAGTATTCACGACTTAGAAAAAAAATCGAATACACTACGGCTCATACAATCGCTTGAATTGGAGAAAGAAAACCGATTTGATGAACTCTTTTATTTGTTGAGTTTTATTTATCAGCCAGAGCTTATTGATCTGATAAAGACAAACTTAAAGGGAGAAAATACAATTTATGCGCTTGAGATTATTGATAATTTCATCAGCCCTGATATAAAGAAAATGGTAATACCTATTTTTGACAAAATTTCGGTTACTCAAAAGATGAAAAAATTATCACCATTTTTTGAAATAAAGAAATTGGACTTAGAAGATCGTTTAAAAGATATTATTCTGAAAGAGTATTCAAAAATAGATTTGTGGTCGAAAGTAAAAGCGATAGAATTGATTGGGAAATTGCACAAAAAAAATCAAAAACAGCAGCAAGAAATCACGCAGTTTGAGGATTTGGATAAAAATGATATTTGGACAAACGACAAAGTGGAACGAATATTGGAAGTTGTAAAAAAGAGTGAATTGCCTGATGCTATTTTTGCTTGTTTACATCACCCGAATGAACTTATTTATTCGACTGCTGCAAAAATAATTTATGAAGAAAACCCAGCAAAATGTTTGAATTACTTACAACAATTATTACCACATAAGCAACAAATAATTTCTCAATTGCAGAAACAAAATCTGCAAGATAATTTACTTTTGATCGATAAATTGAAATTAGTGAAGAAATTATTCCTGTTTTTTAGTGTTTCGGAGAATTTATTACTGAAATTGGTACGAATTTTTAGAATACAAACGATAAAGAGCAGACAGAAAATTTTTTTCACCAATAAAGATAAGCAAGAAGATATTATTATTGTTTTATCGGGAGAATATTTTTCACATGAGCAGAAAAAAAGAAAACGTTATTTTAAAAATAACATTATAATGCGAATTAAGGGTTAAAAATGTACATTTTATATAAAATTATAATTAATTTA
>JAOZTL010000440.1 GCA_029942205.1 Bacteroidales bacterium
GAGTTTAGGTATAGAAACAATTTATCCATACAAAGATAACTTATTTATAGGTACACAGACTGGAATGTATATTTATAGTTTAAGTAGACCTAATGTACCAAGCTTCCTATCAAGGTATGATCATATTTATAGTTGCGATCCTGTGGTAGTAGATGATAGCTATGCTTATGTTACTCTACGTTCTGAAAATAGTTGGTGTGGTAGATTTACAAATGAATTGCAAATAGTAAATATTACAGATCTAAAAGCCCCATATTTAGAGACAAGCTATCAGATGAATAATCCTAGAGGGCTGGGAATCAGTGGAACAAAACTTTTTATTTGTGATAATGGCATCAAGGTGTATGATGTGAGCGACATAAAGAATATTCAACTAGAGGACCAATTTATAATTGAAGCAAATGACCTTATTCCATTAGGAAATTTAATTTTGGTTATTGGAAATGATGGACTTTATCAATATCAATATGAAAATTCAAAATTAACTCTTCTTAGTGTCTTAAATATTGAAAATAGAACTTATGCAAGCAAATAGATATTCGTCCTTTTTGATATACGATGTACACTCTATCAAAATTATTATAATAAATCATTTAAGTAATTACTCGATAATATAATTATCTCTAACTTTTATTAATGCACGAATATGATTAAATATCAACAGCTCTAAATTTTAAACAAATGAAAAATATAATAACTCTATTTATAATGCTATTTTTTGTAGCAAATGTATCTTTAGCACAACAAAATAAAGAAGAAATAGAATATAAAAACTCTATAGGATTTGTTCCACATTATCTGATAATGAATGGTTTGGGATTAAATTATGAACGAAAAATTGGAGATAAACAATGGCTGGCACTTGCGCCACAATTATATGCAAATGAGCAAAGTGAATCTAATTCGTATGATTTGGGTAGTGATGGATTTTATACGTCATTATTAGGTGTAGGTCTGACAGTTATGCACAAATACGATTTTATTCATGATTTAGAAAGAAGCATATATATTGCTTATGGTATGGAATTCAACTATTTTGAGTTAAAATATCCTTATGAAGCATGGTATACTTACGAGGAAAATGGACTAGAATATTATACTTATGGCATAGCCGAATATAAAGAAACAATACAGCGAGCGGGAGTTGATATTTTAATCGGTTATCGTTGGCATCCATTATCTAATTTTTATACAGAAATATACACAGGAGGTGGTATTCGTAAAAGTTTTTCGGAAACAAATCAAACAACAAATCCCCAAAAATTTGATGAATACATGAATGGCTATGGATATACAGGAACAGTATTTTTGATAGGATTAAAAATTGGTTTTCTATATTAATACCAATAAATATCAAAATACCCGATAAATTCGGTATTTTTTCCAGTTTTACTTTTCTTAAAATTTGAACTGTAGCTACGGTTATGCTTAAAATTTTAAGATTGTAAAATAGAAAAATAGTTTGAATTTACTAGTTGAACCTTTTATTTCTACTTTAGTAAGTTGAAACTAGCTGATTATTAGTCTATTTTTTTTTTGATATGATATTAGACAAAAGATTTTAGTACAAAGTAGAACAAAAATTAGTCTATTTCAGCCTGAAAACGATTAACAAAAACTCTTTCTTTTGTCTTCACCGTTATCATGAAACAGATGAATGAATTGATTAACAGCCAGTTTTAACTTTGGAAAGCAGAGTTATAAACTGAATTATTAGTGTATGATTAATTTTGTCCACTTACTTAAATTAATAGCAATTATGTTCCTTAATCGAATTTTATTTGTCTAATAAATAAAAAAAACAAAATAATTTGGGACTTATCAATGGTTTTTTGTACTTTAGCTTTTATAATTGTATCTTTGGTTTATTAAGTTTTAAGTGAATTTTATTTTCTCTTGAATACTTGATATTTTCTCAACAAAGAGAGACTTTAGCTGAAAACAAACAAGCCTATTTAAAATATGGATAAATACTCATACTTAGGAACTAGTGACTTAGCTTCTATAGAAGCACTATACACACAATACAAAGTAGATCCTACTAGCATAAATGAAAGCTGGCGTTTTTTCTTTGAAGGTTTTCAATTTGCACAACAAAATTATGACGAATCAAAAACGAAAGTTATTGATTCACAGCTTGTAGACAAAGAATTTAATGTTATCAATTTGATAGAAGCTTATCGCCAACGAGGGCATTTATTTACCAAAACAAACCCCGTGCGTGTACGACGGCAGTATTTTCCAACACTAGATATTGGGAATTTCGGACTAAATAAAGCAGATTTAGACAATTTTTTTTTAGCATCAAAACAAGTAGGAATACCTAAGAGTTCATTAAAAACAATTATTTCTCATTTAGATGAAACATATTGCAAATCCATAGGAGTTGAATATACATTTATTCGGAAGCCTGAAATAGTCCAATGGCTACAACGAAAAATGGAAAAAGTTAAAAATAAACAGGAATTTAGTAAGTCTGAAAAAATAAAAATATTTGATCAGTTGAAATTAGCCGTTGGTTTTGAGAAATTTACACATAAAAAGTTTGTCGGACAAAAACGATTTTCTCTCGAAGGAGCTGAAGCACTGATTCCTGCACTTAATTTTGTGATTGATCGTGGAGCAGATCTGGACATCGAAGAATTTATTATCGGTATGTCGCACAGAGGACGCTTGAATGTGTTGGCGAATATTATGAAAAAACCGTATGCGGATATTTTTCAGGAATTTAGTGGCAAAAAATATGATTCTACGATTTCTCTGGGTGATGTAAAATATCATTTAGGCTATGGAAGTGATACAATAAGCGAATCGGGTAAAAAAATACGATTAAACCTAGCTCCTAACCCATCGCACTTAGAAACGGTTTCGCCTATTATTCAGGGAATTACACGAGCAAAAATAGAACATAAATACAATAATAATTATAAAAAATCTGCTCCGATATTAATTCATGGAGACGCTGCTGTTGCCGCTCAAGGTGTTGTGTATGAGGTGATTCAGATGTCGCAACTCAAAGGCTACGAAGCTGGTGGAAGTATACATTTGGTGATTAATAATCAAGTAGGATTTACTACTAATTATTTAGATGCACGCTCAAGTACCTACGCTACCGATATTGCTAAAGTTACCCGTTCGCCAGTGTTTCATGTGAATGGAGACGATGTTGAAGCCTTGGTATACACTATACAATTGGCAATGGAATATCGACAAAAATTTCATTCAGATGTATTTATAGACATTCTTTGTTATCGCCGATTTGGGCATAATGAAGGCGATGAACCACGATTTACACAACCGACGCTGTACTCTAAAATAAGTAAGCATCCCAATCCTCGTGATATTTATGCACAAAAGCTTATTGATGAGAAAATTATAGATCAAGCAGAAATACAAAAAAAACAAAATGATTTTGATGAATTGCTTGAAAATTGTCTTGTTGAATCGAAACAAAAAGATAAAGTTTTTATCCAACAATTTTTGATAGAAAACTGGGAAGGTTTTATTTATCCTACGT
>JAOZTL010000441.1 GCA_029942205.1 Bacteroidales bacterium
AGTTCGATCTGGCAACAAATAACGTCAGGCTCATAGTCTTCATCTATTTGCCAAGATTGCGGCAAAATAGTACATTCTCTATTGTATTTATCAGTAACAACAAGTAAGTCAATCTTTTTTCCTTGCTTATTCATACGTTTGTCGTGTCGTACATAATCAAACTGGTGTATCGAATGAAGCTTATAAAACGAATGTTCTGGTTCAATAAAAACTTCTCCCGAACAATTTATCTTATCTACATAACATTTTATCGTATTTCCTACTGCACAAAAATAATCAAATTTTTCGATATAGTATTTTTGCCGAATAAGATGTTTATCGCCATAAGGATCGATCAATAAGTAATAATCATCTCCTTCAAATTTAACTTTCTTTTGAATTTGAAACAAATATTCATTTCTTTCTTTTAATTTTCCAGTATATTTTTGCCTCTTTTTAGGCACATAATTTGTATTATTTTCCATATAGAACGAATAGGTCTTTGACCTTTTTAATATTACTTACGTACAGGTATAATAACTTTTATAATCAATATTTTCAGACTTCGTCTGTTTTGATATTTATTTTTGAATATATTTTAACAAATTTTCAATGTAAATCAGTAAGTTACATCTAAAAATATATAATTATATCAAGCAGTATCATAAATTGATAAAATATAGCTATCTAATGAGCAAAAATAATAAAATAAACAAAGTCTTAAATTATAAAGAAATAATTATCCGCTTAATTTTGTCCACTCACTTATGCAGCTAAAATAAACAAATAATTTGAGATTTTTTCTTTTTTTGAACAAAAAGCACAAAAATTTCCGATCAAAATAAAGAATAAAAACACATATTCAGTCACTTTATTATGCGAAATTACGTTTTTATCTTATTATTAATTATAACCATTCAATCTTGTGGTTCTTCCATAAAAACGAAAAACAATGTGCTATCCAAAGAATTTGTTACAGATAATAAATCCCTTACAACAAACGACTTACACGAAAATAAAGCCATGAAAAAAGCAAATCTAAAAGCAACACTCAGTCCGTTAGAATATTTTGTAACTCAAGAAAATGGTACAGAACGCCCTTATACTGGACAATTTGATGATTTTTATGAGAAAGGAAAATATCATTGCGTTTGTTGTGATGCCGAATTATTTCAATCCGACAAAAAGTTCAACGCAGACTGTGGTTGGCCTAGTTTTTCTGACCTTAATAATGAAGAAAATATCACAATTAAAAAAGATAATTCGCACGGAATGGCACGGTCAGAAGTCAGATGCTCCAATTGTGATGCGCATCTCGGACATATTTTTGATGATGGACCTACTCCTACTGGCTTGCGGTATTGCATCAATTCGGCTTCATTAAATTTCAAATCCACAATCACTAAAAATGAATAAAAACATTATTTTACCTGTCCTTATTGCCTTTTTCTTTCAGTTTCAAGAGCATAAAGTGCTTGAAATTAAAGGGTACTCTGCAAAATTTCCTGATCAAAATGCGACTAAAATCTTACGTGCTCAAGTTAATGAATTAGCCCAAAATAATCCGACTATAATCTACATAAATGGACAAACGAATAAAAAGCAAATTGCACTAACATTTGATGATGCGTCAAATATACATAAAGTAAATCAAATAATTAATATTCTTGACCAATACGGACTTAAAGCTGCGTTTTTTTGTATCGGAAATGATATTGAAAAAACTCCTCAAATAGCTAGAAATATAGATAATAATGGACATTTAGTTCTAAACCACAGTTATTCTCACACAAAATACACCGAATTATCCATAGAAGCAATAGAAATTGATTTTTTGCGTGCCGAAAAAGTTTTTTTACAAGCAATAGGCAAGCGCACAAAATTAATCAGACCGCCATACGGGGCTATTAATCAAGATATTACAAATACGCTGAAAAATAAAGGTTATTCGATAGCTTATTGGTCATTGGATAGTTTTGATTGGCTAGAAACGATAAATAATATCCAACAAAATATAATAAAAAATGTTAGAAATGATGAAATTATTCTTTTTCATTGCAAAACATCAACTATTCGTTCATTACCACAAATCATTGAAAATCTGCAACAAAGAGGCTTCAAAATTGTCCGTTTAGACGAATTAATACAAAAAAAAGCATACCGTCGAAAATCTTACTTCATAAAATCAACGATTTCTCGTAAATTTTCTTTTGATAATTGATAATTATAGCCAGAAACATTATTTTTTATCATCAATTCAACAAATTCCTCACATTTATCATCTCCAATTCCAATTTCATTCAAGCGAATTGGGCTTTTCATTTTCACAAAGAATTCTTCCATTCCTTGAATCAATAAATCCACATCCTCGCTACCGAAAAGTTGTTTTGCTAATTTTTCTAATCGCTCTGGATTATTCTTTTTCTGCAATTTCATCCAGGCAGGATAAGCAATCGAAAGGCTTGCTCCATGTGGCGTATCGAACAAAACCGAAAGCGTATGCCCTATCGAATGTACCCCCCAATCGCCACCAGCTTTTCCATAACTCAAAATCCCGTTAAGTGCACAAGTGGCATCCAGCATTATATTAGCTCGATAGTCGTAATCGGTCAAGTTTTCCAGCAATTTGGGTCCAAATTCCATCGCATCTTCTACCACTGCAACCACAAAACGGTCGGATAATGGCGAATCACCTTTTCCGAAATACGACTCAAAAGCATGTGCTATCAAATCAACGACTCCGTAAGCGGTGTAATCTTCTGGAACAGTGGCAGTAAAGCTTGGATCTAAAAATGAATGTTTCGGATAACTCAATGGATTCCAGTGTCCTATTTTTTCTTTTGTTTCGGGATTTTGCACCACAGCCGCTCCGTTCATTTCCGTGCCAGTAGCCGCCAAAGTGAGTACTGCCAAAATCGGCGTTGCTTCTTTCGTTTTTACTCGATATTTCATCACTGCCCAAGCGTTCAGTGCTTCAGGAATACACAAGGCCACTATCTTAGCCGAGTCAATAACGCTTCCGCCGCCAAGCGCAACAATGGAATCGACCTGATGCTTCCGCCCCAATTCGGCAGCAGCCTCTACGTCAGAAATTAACGGATTTGACTTTATTCCTGCATATTCGATAATTTCAATTTCACTTTTATTTAGCTGATCTACAACTTGTTGGTAATATCCATTGCGAACAACAGAACCTTTTCCATACAAAAGTAGTGTCTTTTTACCATACGATTTTGTCTCTTTTCCTAAATTTTCGACTACTTCGTCGCCAAAATGAAGTTTCGTTGGATTATATATTATAAAATTTTCCATTCTTTATGTTTTTTTAAGATATTCAATATATTTAACATCACGCATCTATTACACTCATAAACAGATAATTAATCAATAATAAAATATTTATTTTTCATCCAAATACGATATAGAATTTCATACCAGGTTATAAAAATACATATTTCAACAAAAGTATAAAAAATATCTTGAATAAAAAGTCCTATTTTTTTCTGTAATTTTATTATCTTGC
>JAOZTL010000442.1 GCA_029942205.1 Bacteroidales bacterium
TAGTCACTGTGTTTTTGTCTCCTTTGGCTGAATAAGATTGAATTGACTGAAAATGAATGGTATACTTCTTCGTATGACGGAAAAATAAAGAAATCGCTGGGTAAACAAAACGCCGACATGCAGATTGTTAATTTCGGAGTCAATTCGCAGCCTTACTACGTGCTACTAAACAACGAAAACAAAGTGCTGGTAGAGCCACGGGCTTACGACAAGAATGTGGAGGAGTTTATTACTTTCCTTCAACAAGGAATTGTGGCGTTTAAGAAAAACTAGTCTTCTACCTTTTTAATGTGGCTTACGCATTTACATGAAATTATTATTATAAATAAGGAATTTAATCAAAGCCTACTGTGTGAAAATGCAGTAGGTTTTTTTATGTATGGTGGTTTAGAATACATTCGATCGTCCATAAGACATCGAATCATCAAATTTAATCAGATTGACGCTCAAATGTCCTACGAACGATTCTATACATTGACAGGTTTGTTTTGTTTAATAGAAAAATGTATACTTATGAATAATTTTATTTTCTCTAAAATAAGGTCTAGCGGATGCTTTGCAGTCTTTTCTATCAAATGTTTTTCGGCACATGGCACGAAAAAGATGCACGAAAAGCCAAATAATTCAGATAAATTGGTACTTTTGCAAATAGAATTCAAAATTAATAAAAAATATAATCTCATGACAAATAAAGAAGTATTAGATGCTTATTTGGAACATGAAGCATACCGTGCAACACAAGGTATTCCTGCACTTCCGCTTAATCCAATGCAAACGACTGCCGTGTGCGAATCGTTAGAATCGCCAGAAGCTGGTCAAGAATCATTCTTACTACACTTATTCACCGAGCGCATCGCTCCTGGAGTAGATCCATCGTCCAAAGTAAAAGCTGCATTTTTAGATCAAATAGTACAAGGCAAACGCAATTCGCCATTGATGGATAAAAAAGAAGCCATCCGTATTTTGGGTACAATGATAGGCGGATACAACGTACAGCCATTGGTGGATGCGTTATCCAACGACGAAGTGGCTGCTGATGCTGTCAAATCATTGTCACAAATCACATTGGTGTACGAATTAGTTGATGCCGTAACCGAAATGAGCAAAACCAATGCATTTGCCAAGCAAGTGGTAGAATCGTGGGCTAATGCCGAATGGTTTACTGCTAAAAAAGAACTGCCTAAGTCGATTAGCCTGAAAGCATTCAAAGTAGATGGAGAGATCAATACAGACGATTTTTCGCCTGCCTCGGACGCTTCTACTCGCCCCGACATTCCATTGCACGCCCTATCGATGGGTAAGCAACGCTTTGCTGGTGGATTGGAAGAAATTGCGACATGGCGCAAAGATGGACACAAAGTGGCTTTCGTGGGTGATGTGGTAGGTACTGGATCATCACGCAAATCGGCTACCAACTCGGTACTATGGCATATTGGCGAGGATATTCCTGCTATTCCCAACAAACGCCGTGAAGGTTTTGTTTTGGGTAATGTGATTGCTCCTATTTTCTTCAATACTGTTGAGGATTCGGGTGGATTACCTCTTATTTGTGATGTTGCCAACATCAAGCATGGCGATACAATCACCATTGATACCGAAAAAGGTCAGATTTCTGCCGAAAACGGTGAGTTACTTGCTAATTTTGACATCAAACCAAATACACTTACCGACGAATACCGTGCTGGTGGGCGTATTCCGCTTATTATTGGTAAATCATTGACCGAAAAAGCTCGTAATTTCTTAGGCTTGGATGCATCTACTGCCTTTGAACTACCGATACAACCAACGCACAAAGCCGACCAAGGCTACACATTGGCTCAAAAAATGGTAGGTAAAGCCATCGGTGAAGCAGGCGTATTGCCAGGACAAGCCGTAGAACCACTAATGACTACCGTGGGCTCACAAGATACTACTGGACCAATGACTGCCGACGAATTGACCGAATTGGCTTGTTTAAAATTCCAATCGCCAATGTTTATGCAATCGTTTTGCCACACTGCCGCTTATCCTAAAGTAGCCGATGTGAAAATGCACCGCTACTTGCCTAAGTTTATTTCCGAGCGTAAAGGGCTGGCATTAAACCCTGGTGATGGCGTTATTCATACTTGGCTCAATCGCTTATTATTGCCCGATACTGTGGGTACTGGTGGCGATTCGCACACTCGTTTCCCTTTAGGTATCTCATTTCCTGCAGGCTCGGGGCTTGTTGCTTTTGCTGGTGCGCTTGGTTTTATGCCGCTGGATATGCCCGAATCGGTTTTGATCAAATTCAAAGGTAAACTAAACCAAGGAATCACATTGCGTGATGTCGTGAATGCAATTCCATACTTTGCCATCCAAAACGGTCAAATGACTGTTCCGAAAAAGAACAAAATAAATGTATTCAATGGTCGTATCCTCGAAATGGAGGGACTGCCTGATATTACTGTCGAGCAAGCATTTGAACTAACCGATGCAGCTGCCGAGCGTAGTGCAGCAGCAGCCACCATCAAATTGTCGGAAGCTAGCGTATTAACTTACCTTCGCTCCAACATTGCGCTCATGGAACACATGATTGCCGATGGATACAGCGATTCTGAAACCATCCAAAACCGCATTGATGCAGTGAAGGAATGGATGAAAGATCCAAAATTAATGGAACGAGACCAAAACGCCGAGTATGCACATGTACTTGAAATCGATTTGAGCGACATCAAAGAGCCTATTCTTGCTTGCCCGAACGATCCAGATGACGTGAAATTGCTTACCGACCTTGTTGGAACAAAAATAGATAACGTATTTCTTGGCTCGTGTATGACAAACATCGGACACTTCCGTGCTGCTGGTAAAATCTGGGAAGGTAACAAAGTCAATCCTGAAACTCGCACCTACATCGCTCCTCCTACTCGGATGGATCAGGCGCAACTGAAAGAGGAGGCTTATTTCTCGATATTTAACCAAATTGGTGCGACTATCGAAATTCCTGGTTGCTCGCTTTGTATGGGGAATCAACTTCGGGTGGCTGATGGCGAAACGGTGTTCTCTACATCAACCCGTAACTTCGACAATCGAATGGGGAATGGTGCACAGGTTTATCTGGGATCGGCAGAACTTGGTGCTATCGTGGCTATCGAAAGTAAACTGCCTAGCGTAGAGGAATATTTCGCTTATTACAACAAAAATATCGTGGGTAATGAGTCCGAAATTTATAACTATCTCCAGTTTGATGAGCAAGAAGAGGAAGCTTTCTATGGTCGTAGAGACATCTAGGTCTTTGACCTTTTGATGTTGCTTACGCACTTGTAAGTACTTTGCTTTTTTATCAGAGGATGACTTCGTTGGTTCGATTTAATACATTTAATCGTTACCAAAAAAGTCATCCTCTGATTTTTCATACTAAATTGTGGTAATAATTGGTGTCAGTTTACGTTTAATTACAGTAAATCCTTTTGCTTATGCTAAGTGTATTTGAAAATAAGAAAGGCAAATACACAGAAATCTCCATACTCCCTTTATTATAG
>JAOZTL010000443.1 GCA_029942205.1 Bacteroidales bacterium
TCAAACGAAAAAATCACGAAAACAAGTATTGCTGATTTTATTGATTCATTAGAAATAAGTCATACAATAAAAGCTGAATTAAAAACAATTAGTCCGCAAAATTATACAGGAATATAGGTATTCTACCTTTTTGATGTGGCTTACATATTCGTAAGTAATTGATGAATTGTAATGGATAATTGATAATTTTATTTTTCGATAAATCATTGATTATAATGATTTCACACAAATACGCAAGTAAGTTAAATAGGTCGAAGACCTTAAAATTTATAAACACATGAAACGATTTATTACAATCGTAAAAACATACCTTGTTCCGTATAAAGTTTATGCGGCTATCAATGTTTTTCTTAATTTTTTTGCTGCATTTTTTTCTTTATTTTCATTGATGCTAGTTATTCCATTTTTGGGAATTTTATTTGGAACACAAGAATTTGTTACCGAAAGCCGTCCATTTGAGCTAAGTTCAGAAACATTATTGCATAATTTCAATTATTATGTCAGTAATATTGTTCAAACCCAAGGCAAAGAGATCGCTTTGCTTATGGTGAGTGTATTTGTTATAAGTATGATTTTTTTGAAAAATTTCTTTCTATTTTTTGCTAATTTCTACATGGCACCACTCCGAAATGGCATTATTAAAGACATTCGGAACAAACTTTATGACAAAATTACTCGTTTGCAGTTGAGTTATTTTTCTAACGAAAAAAAGGGCGACATCATGGCACGTATTACTAACGATGTACAAGAGGTCGAATGGTCTATTATGACTTCGATAGAAATGGTTTTTCGTGAACCGATAACTATTTTCTTTTACATGGTTTCGCTGGTGTATTTAAGTCCCGAATTGACTCTTTTTGTGCTTGTTCTGCTTCCATTTGGTGGTGCATTAATTGCCTACATCGGACGTAGTTTGCGGAAAAATGCATCGGAAGTTCGACACCGAATGGGTATACTCTTGACTATTATTGAAGAAACACTTTCAGGTTTACGTATCATCAAAGCTTTTCGGGCAGAAAGACAAATAAAAGATAAATTTGAATTAGAAAATAAGCTGTATACTCGTATAATGATTAAAGTGAGCCGAAAAGAGTATTTGGCTTCACCGATGAGCGAGTTTTTAGCTGTATCGTTGTTGATGATAGTGATGATTTATGGCGGGAAAATGGTACTTGGGCAATCTGAAGGCGCAATGAAACCCGAAGTATTTATTGGCTACATTGCTTTGTTTTCACAGATTATAGCTCCAGCCAAAGCATTTTCATCGGCATTTTATCGAATACAAAAAGGCATGGCAGCTGTCGATCGGATCAATACTATTTTAGATGCAAAAATAACTATTACGGATAAAAAAGACGCACAAGAAATTACTTCTTTTTCCGAAGCTATCGAGTTCAAAAATCTTAACTTTAGTTATAATCAAATTGCTGTATTAAAAAATATCAATATTCGTGTAGAGCATGGAAAAACGATTGCTTTGGTTGGGCAATCGGGATCAGGAAAATCCACTTTGGTTGATTTATTACCTCGCTTTTATGATATTCAAGAAGGCGAAATACGGATTGATGGAAAAAATACCAAAGATTTAACTATTAAAAGTTTACGTGGTTTGATGGGAAATGTAAACCAAGATCCAATTTTATTTAACGATAGTATTTTTAATAACATCGCTTTTGGGGTGAAAGATGTAGTCAAAAAAGATATTATTGCAGCAGCAAAAATAGCTAATGCACACGATTTCATTATGGAAACCGACGAAGGCTACGACACCAATATTGGCGATCGAGGAAGTAAACTATCAGGCGGACAACGCCAGCGCATCAGCATTGCACGTGCTGTGCTTAACGATCCACCGATTTTGATTCTCGATGAAGCCACTTCGGCACTCGATTCGGAATCGGAAAAACTGGTACAAAATGCGCTCACCAATTTGATGAAAAATAGAACGTCTATTGTGATTGCTCACCGATTATCTACCATCAAACATGCCGACCAGATTTATGTGCTACACGAAGGCGAAGTGGTAGAACAAGGCAAACATAACGAACTTATTGCAAAAGATGGTGTATACCGTAAGTTAAATGCATTTCAATATTCTTAAGATTTTCGATCTTTTTGATGTTGCTCATATCTTTGTTTTTTAAAACAACGAAGCAAAGATAAAAATTTTATTAATCAATAATTTATGAAGAAATAATTACCAAGGTGATTTTATCCACCTCATTAAATCTCTCAAATAGTAAATGACTCAAACAACTTTAAAACAAACAAGTATGAAAAGAATTTTACTCATTATCGCATTTCAATCGATTATTTTTGGGCTTTGGTCTCAAAATAAAAAAGTCTTAGATTTTGCGTCTTATGATATTTGGAATTACATTGAACGATCGCAAATTTCGGATCAAGGAAGTTGGATTGCTTACGAATTGAATCATTACATTGGCGATGGACAATTGCAAATAAAAAGCACAACAAATAATAAGCAATACTCGGTAGAACGTGGCAGTGCAGCCGTATTTTCTCCAACGGATGCTTATGTTGCTTTCAAAATAAAAGTTGAACATGACACTATTCGAGCAAAAAAATTAGACAAAGTTAAGAAAAACAAAATGCCGAAAGATTCATTGGGAATCATCGTTTTGGCTTCGGGAGAAATATATACAATCGAAAGAGTAAAGTCATTCAAACTTGCAACCAAAGAATCGGATTGGATGGCTTATCAATTAGAAAAAACAATATTGCCAGATTCGGTCAAAAAGAAAAAAAAGAAAGAGAAAGTTTTCGATAAAAAAGCACCAAAAACAACAACTTTGGTGATTTATAATCCGATAACAAACAAAAAAATTGAATTTGAAAAAGTAACGGAATACCGTATTTCACGCAATGGTGAACTTATTACTTTTATTCAATTACAAAACGATAGCTTGCTTAAATCAAGTGTTCGTATTTTTGATACCAAAACAGAAAAAACGATAACGGTGCTTGAAAAAGAAGGTTTGGCAAAAAAAATAACCGCTGATAATTCGGGCCAAATGGTAGCTTTTTTATTTTCTGCCGATTCGACCAAGCACAAAGTGTATGATTTGTATTATGCCAATAAAAAAGAAAATTCGGCAAAAACAATTCCTGCTGGTCAGTTAGATAAAATCACGCCTACCGATTGGTGGACTAGCACAAATGGAAAAATTTATTTTTCTCGTGATGACAGCAAACTTTATTTTGGAGTCGCTTTACGCCCACAACCCGTAGTGAAAGACACATTGCTGGAGAGCGAAAAAGTGAAAGTAGACATTTGGTCGTGGACAGACCCATTATTGCAGCCACAACAATTGCTACAAGCCAAAAAAGAAAAAAAACGAACTTATCTCAGTGTTTTTCATTTCAAACAAAACAAATTGGTGGCTTTAGGATCAGAAATGGTTCCAGAAATTCGATTAATCGATCATGGAAATGCTAGTATTGCAATGGGTTCAAGCAATTTAA
>JAOZTL010000444.1:0-2282 GCA_029942205.1 Bacteroidales bacterium
GCTTATTCTTATAGTACCTATTTCTACTGATGAAGTGAGAAGTATGAAAATAGTAGGAAAAAATGTTGATTTTGACGTTATTATTGGAAATAAAAATATATTATTTTTTTGATCACGATTTGTTGGTTTTAATTTACACCTGAAAAAATAAAATCACAGCGTATATTTTTGTTTATTTGAATAGAAATGTTATCTTTAGAATATGGAAAATAGCTAGAAATAATAAAGTTGCTATTTTGAAATATAATTATTACTCCTGCATATTCTAAGAAAATGTTAGTTTATGTTAAAATTAGTTTTTTTTTATCAAAATAAATTGTGAGTTCATTGATTTACAGTAGAATACAGAAATAGCTCTCAGGAAGCATTATCCACTAAAACAAGGATTAAGATGCTAAATCACGTTTTTGTATTTGCTCGTAATCATGCAGTGTGAAAACAATTGGATAGTTTTTAGGCATAAAAAAAAGCTCACAATCAAATGATTATGAGCTTTTTATGAAGCAATATGTGAACCCAGAAGGACTCGAACCTTCAACCTACAGCTTAGAAGGCTGTCGCTCTATCCACTTGAGCTATGGGTCCCTTCGTTTGCGGTTGCAAAGGTAAAAAAAAAGTTTTTCCTTGCAAGTGTCTGATGGGTTTTTTTCACAAAAAAAGCTTAATTCTTTCTGTCTTAGTGAAATTAAATTAGTGAATCAGAAAGACTCGAACCTAATACCCGATTAAGCACAGCACTAAATGAAAATACTCATCCATTTAGCATTGTCTTTCTTTTGCGTTAGCCCCATATTCACTGCTCTTTTATCCAATTAACAAGCCCTCGCTTCTCAATTATTTCCATTAACTTCTCTGGAAGTGGCTCAAAATTAAAAGCTTTATCATTAATTTCAATTACGCCTTTCTGAACATCTACATTTACTTTATCACCTTGCTTGTATGCATCAACAGCTTCTGGATGAACTATTAATAACAAGCCTTGATTAACAGCTGAACGATAGAATATCCGATTCACAGATTTCACAATAACAAAGCGTATGCCCGCATGTGCCAATCCTACCGAAGGATGCTCACGTGAACTTCCGCAGCCAAAATTATCACCTGCAAAAATTACATCCTCTGCTTGAACATTTTTAGTGAAATTCACATCAAAACCTTCAAATAAATAAGGCATAATATCTTCGCCATTCGAACTCAAAACTTTGTATGTGAGGTTTCCTGCAAACATTTGATCTGTATTCAAATTATCCACATCGGCATAATTCCATGTAGCATTCTCACGGCGAGACTCTGTTTCTGGAATCGTTAAGGTATTGCTTTGACCAATTTCATACGGATATTTATCATTTGATTCAATGTTTCTTGAATCTCGAATTTCGCCATACAAAGCAGAATAAGCTACGTTTGCAGGAGAAGCCAGATAAATACTCGAATTCTTATTTCCCATCCGTCCTAAAAAATTTCTGTTCGATGTGGACATAACATTATATCCATCGGCAGGAATCCCCTGTCCTGTACCCAAACAAGGTCCACAAGATGCAGACAAAACATTCGCACCTGATTCAATAAATATCTCAACCAGACCTTCTTTCATGGCCTGCAAGTATATTTTCTGAGATGCTGGTGTGATCAATAATTGAAATCCATCAGCTACTTTCTTTCCATCAAGAATTTTTGCTGCTTCACGCAAATCTTCGATTCGTCCGTTCGTACAAGTTCCTATGAAACCTTGATGGATTTTCGTTCCAATTAACTCCGAAAGAGATTTTACATTATCTGGGCTATGTGGCGCTGCGATAACTGGAAATATATCACTTAAATTGATTTCTAGCTCTTTTGCATAAGTTGCACCTTCATCAGCCCAAATGCCATCAACTTGTTCTTTTCCGTAATAGTTTGCAAGAACTTCATCTGGAGGAAAAACTGCATTTTTAGCACCCATTTCTGAGGCCAAATTTGCTAATGTCATTCGTTCTGAAATACCCAAAGTTCCAACACCTTCTCCATGATATTCAATAGACATATAATTTGCACCAGCCGTACCGATCATACCAATAATCCACAGTGATAAGTCTTTAGCATATACTCCTGCTTGCAATTTACCTGTCAGTGTGATTTTTATTGACTCTGGTACTCTGAACCAAGTTTCGCCACGTTTCCAAATTCCCGCAGCTTCGGTTCTGTCAATTCCCGCAGCCATTGCATTAAACGCACCTGCCGTACAAGTGTGACTATCACTACCAACAATCACCATTCCTGGTTCTGCGTGATACGACATGATC
>JAOZTL010000444.1:2292-3480 GCA_029942205.1 Bacteroidales bacterium
ATTGCTCAGGATTTGCAACTTTTTTACCACCCATTTTTGCAAAAGTCAGCTTTATACTTGCAGTATTATCATGCGTAAGCACTATATCTGGCTTCTTGAATACAATGCTTCCTGCTTTTGCACCAAGTATCTTTTCTGTAAATGTTTGCATATTTTTAAAATTTAGAATTTAGTAAAAAGTAGAAAGAAGTTTGAGTTTATTTCTGTAATGACTTTTTTTAAGCCTGTTATCATCTTTTGAATCTCAATCAGGTATTCGAATATAGATTCTGTTTGATAATTCTGAACCATACTAATGTTGTCTGCAATAATCATTTGTGTTTCTAGTTCAAAAGTAGACCCTAAAGCAATATCTAAAAACCGTATAAAATCTTTATTTGTTTCTCTACCACTACCTTCAGCTATATTTGATGGAATAGAAACAGCAGCACGATTCATCTGACTTACAAGTCCAAATTTCTCACTTTGTGGAAACTTACTAATAAATCGGTATGTTAATGTTACTAAATTTATACTTTTTTGCCAGACTTTAAGCTATCTGAAATTATTCATCTATTTGCAACTTTTTACTGTCTACTTTCTACTAAAATAACCCTCCGTTCTGAAATATTTCCATCTGCACATCCGAAAACTCATCAGTCTTTACAGATTTATTATTTTTTAGATTCGTAATTGTAGCCTTTTCAAGATCCAAGCGAATTGTATCACCTGATTCTAAATCAAGTCCATCAAGAGATTTATACGTTATGATTGGGAAAGCAGCATTAATTGCATTTCTTTCATAAATAGAACCATAAGATTCTGCAATAATTGCTTGAACACCAAGTGATTTAAAACAATCAACTGCTTGCTGGCGAGAACTTCCACTTCCAAAATTCTTCTGAACAATAACTAAATCACCCTCTTTTGCTTTCTTAGCAAAATCTTCGTAACCCTCAAGATTATCAAAAGTATACTGTCCCATTTCTTCCAAGTCAGTAATTGCAAGATAGCGATTGTGGAAAATCATATCCGTATCGATATTATCTTCTTTAATGTACCAAACTCTACCTTCCAAAACCATTGATTTATCAGTAGATTCATCTTCTTTTTTTACTGCTTTTTGAATGCGATCAAGTTTTTCTTCTGGTAAGAAAACAGCAGGCTCTTCAGGAATATCATCAAAAGTTGTGATGTATCCAGCCAAAG
>JAOZTL010000445.1 GCA_029942205.1 Bacteroidales bacterium
GGAAAGAACGGACAAGGAAAGAGTTCTGTTTTAGACTCTATACTATATGCAATTGCAGGCAGTAGAAATATTCCTGAAAATGCAGTTAGAAGAGATACGGATAAAGGAATTATTAAAATAGACTGTGATGATTTTCAGATAAAAAGAATAATCAAAGAAGGTCAATCACCAAGATTAGAAGTTACAACCCCAGAAGGGCATGATTTTAAAAGCCCTCAATCTGTTTTAAATGGTTTTGTCGGAGGTCTTGCTTTTGATCCTTTAGAATTTGGAAATATGAAGCCAGACGCACAAAGGAATCAATTAGCACAATTGCTTGGAGTAAAAGAAGAGCTTGATGACATCACAAATGAATACAATGATTTATTTGAAAAGAGAAAAACAATAGGTCAGACAAAAAGACTGTTTGAATCAAGACTCAAGGACACTCCAACATGGGTACCAATAAAACAAGAAGATATAGACATGCTTACAGAAGAAATTTATGAGATTAAGAACTCTACAGAGAAAAACGTTAATTTTGTAAGTTCTCTAAAAAGCATCACAGAAAGAATTGAAAAAAATAAAGTAGAATATGGTGAGTTAATTTTGCGAGGAAAAAAATTAAAAGAAGAGAATGAAAAGTTACGATCAGAAGCTTTTGAATTAGAACAAGAAATAAAAGAAATTGAAACACTTGATCCAGAGAAATTAAAAGACAAGAAAGAAGTTTTGGAGAAAAAAATTGCTCAAAAAGATAAACAAGTACAATTTGAGCAGGCGGAAGTAGATGCGAAAAAATACAAGGATGAATACAAAATCCTAACCTCAAAACTGGACTCTAAGAAGCTTTCCATGGATGACTTGGTGTCAAGTGTAGAAACTCCAATTGAAGGTTTAAAGATAACGGAAAATGGCGTACAGTACAACGGTACTGATTTGGTAAATTTATCTACCACAGAAAAACTTAGGGTTGGACTTTCTATTTTAATTAAGCAAGATCCGTCGCTCAGAGTTGCAATTATTCAAAGAGGTGAAAGTATAGATGGTGAGGGAATGGAATTATTGGCAAAAATGGCAAAGGAAAACAATTTTCAGATTTGGATTGAGATAGTAAGTGATGAAAGTGATGGAGAAGGATTTTATATAACAGAAGGAAAGGTAGACGAACACCCATTTTAATTTATTATTTTTTAATCTCAAAACCATTATGCACAAAAAAAAATTAATAGAACACGTGGAATATATTCGTGACGACTGCAATGTTAAGCTTGGTGACGTAAGGGCTTACCTGCTCGATTATTATGACTTCTGCTATAGAAGGTTTTCAATTAATTTAAAGAACGATAGGAAGGATTTAGCTAGAGCGGTAAAAGAGCTTTCTGCTACAGACTTCTATAGAATAAAAATTGTACTAGGGAAAATAAGGCATGCAGCGTACCAAAAGTATAGATTTGATAATTTTACAATGATAACACACGATGCTGTAGACAAACGTATTGAGAAAAAATACAAATGGTGGGAAAAAATTCTTTTATTCTTTGACATTATACAACGATGAGCGATTTAAAATTCAGAATAGTTAAAAGGTGTAAGATGGGATTTTCAAATATTGAGGTTGGATTTATAGTTGAAGAATATGTAACTAAAGGTTTTCTTGGAAAAGGTGAATGGGTTGCAAGAGGTGGTTATAAAAACCTATTACATGCAAGGTTTTACGCAGAACTCCTTATGTCAGATCTTCCAGTAGATGAGGTTATTGAAGAGTTTCATTTTTCTATTTTGCCACAACCAAACGAAGGTGAAAAAATTGTAAAAGGTTTATAATTTTAAATATTATTTTTATGATGAAAAAAATTTGTTACATATTCACGATTCCAGCTTCGATTTTATTTTATATAGCTGAGTTAATAAATGGTGAAAAGATTGGATGGAGATGTAAAGAGTTGTTTAAGGAGAATATCAAAGAGCTTACTGGGACATGCTCTAAATGTGGGCATAAAGGAAAGTTGTACGCTTCGGAGGGTAAAATACTTCCCACTCCAAACGATGGCGAAAGTATTACTAAAGGAGGGTAGTTTTATTTTTTAAACTCATTTTAACATGACAGCAATAGCGGTACGGAAGTACAAGGATAAAATAGTAATTTCAGCAGACACGCAAACTACGCATGGCGACAATAAGAAAACTGGAATAGAAAAAGAGAAAATGTTTCACAATACTAAAAAAATAAACAAAATAGGCGATGTAATTGTGGGAGGAGCTGGAAGAGTGAAAAAAATTAGGTATTTCGCAAGATTCCTTGAAACACACAAAGTGAAAGATAATTCATTTAATGGCGTTGATAATCTAATGATGGACTTTGAGGAGTGGTGCAAAACCAGAGATCCAAAAGGTGACGAGGAAGGAAGTGTTCACTTGATATTAATAATTGGTGGGAAAATTTTCTTATATACTGAGAATGGATTCCTTCAAGAAATAAACGAATATGGAGCAATTGGCTCTGGAATGTACTTATGTATTGGAGCTATGTATCATGGAGGAACACCAGAAAAAGCTATTGAAGCTGCTAAGGAATTTGATTTATACTGCGGAGGCGAAACTCAAACTATTGAAATACCATTAACCAATTCTGATGAAAAAAAATAACCTTAAACTCATTATAGAAAAGCAAGATTTCTTCTTGCGAGATAGTAATGTGAGCTTTCATTTTGGAAGATCTTTGGAAAATTTTCTTAGATTTATTGCCGCTGGTTTAGTTGGTGTTGAGGAAAACCAGAAAGATAATGAATTTCTTGGAATGGGATACGACTTTATTGAAGGAACTCCAAACGGTGGAGAGATTCATTTCATGTATAATTTTGAAGAAAAAAAACACAAGATAATGTATAAAGCTATATTTAACTCAGTAAAGAACGCAATAAAACTTGAAGTATTCAATTATAGCTTCAGAGGAGCTATGAAGGATGTTCTTGGTTGGTATGAGGATTTGCTTGGAACTGTGTTAATATACGTTCAAAAGGAATACAAAGGACACTCTGTTGATGATAAAAAATCAAGAAAAAGAATTTATGATCACGTCTCTGATTTACTTAAAAAAACAAACGACCTTATGGACAAATATTCAGAAATTTAGTTCGTAGCACTCCTATTGGAGGTATAAGCCCCCGCCAAACAATCCACTATTTCGTGCTTCAATAGGAAAGTATTACATACACATTTAGTGGTAGGGGTGGTGCGAATTAATTTTTATCAACTAACCCAAGTATACAAATGCAAACAAAGCCGTGAACGGCAAACAAGCATCAAAAAACTTTTACAATTAATTTTAAAAATTATGAAATTTCAAAGTCAGACATCTGGTAGGCAAGAATTTGCTACTGGTACATACAAAATGCTAATAGTTGGTGGATTCGAAAATTTTGATAACGAATTTAATGGAGTAAAAAATCCTCAGTTTGTCGTAAAAATGAAGCCTCTTTCAATGAAGA
>JAOZTL010000446.1 GCA_029942205.1 Bacteroidales bacterium
ATGCTGTACAACAATTACTTTTGGTTTTTCAGTTTCGGATACTTTGTTTTGTCCTTTATTTTGATTAGAATTAATCTGTAGATGATCTTTTATTATCAGATAAGGCATTAATTGCTCATTGATTACTAATTGTTTGTGATTCCGTTTTTTTAAATCAATTTGTTGTATTTCTGTGCATTTATCAATTGTTGCAATAGGAATAGAATAAAACATCATCCCAGATCGAACGAGCATGGTGTCAATAATGGATAATGTAAGAGGTAATTTTATGGTAAAAGATGATCCTTCTCCTTTTTTTGATTTTATATCAATCGTACCTCGCAAACTGCGAATGGTTTGTCTTACCACGTCCATCCCTACGCCACGTCCAGAGACTTCGGTCAAGTTGCGAGCAGTAGAAAAGCCAGGTATGAAAATTATTTTATATATTTGACTTTCTGAGAGTTTGTCTTTTTTAGAAATAAGTCCTTTCTTGATTGCTTTTTCTCGAATTTGTTTCGAGTCGATTCCTTCTCCATCATCGCTTACCGTAATCTGTACATAAGCACCCGCCTGTACTGCTGTCAGCTTTATTTTTGCTTTGTCTGATTTTCCTTGCATTTTACGAATATCAGGCGTTTGGATACCATGATCGAGGCTGTTACGAATTAGATGCATCAGTGGGCTTTCGAGACTGTCAATGATTGTTTTGTCCAATTTCGTATGCATTCCTTCTGTAATGAAGTCTACTTTTTTGTGGAGTTTATCCGAAAGATCACGTATTAGTCTATCAAATCGTAATTGTAAGGTTTCGAGAGGAATAAGCCTTATTTTGAAAATGTTTCGACGAAAAAGATGTGTTATTTTATCTATTTTCTCGACAGTCTTTATAATACCTTTATAGCCATTTTGTTGAATAATAAGTTCTAATTCTGCTTTAGCCGTTACCAGTTCACTGAGTAAGGTCATTTGTTCGTCAAGTCGTTCGGCAGGTATTTTGATGCTTTCTTGTTTCTTGCTTTCGGTAAGAATCGTTATCTCTTCGTCGTCCTCTTCTGTTGTTACGTATTTTTTAAGTTCATCGATATTTATAGACGCAAGTGTACTGTATTCCTGAAGTTTTTCGTTAAAATTGCTTCTATTGAAAATATTTTCTTCGCCAAGGAGGTGTATTTCCGAAATGTCTTGAACAAACATTAGAATATCTTCAATGTCTGTTTTGGATAGTTGTGTGTAAAGGAAAATTTCCCAGAATATGTTATATGCTTCTTCCTGCTGTTGATTACGATTAAAAATGTGGTTTTGTCCTGATTCTGCAATTTCATCAAAAATAACGTGCATTTTGATGCCTCGTTTTCTCAGATCATTCTCTGGTTTTATGGTGATAAACCAAGATCGATTTTTCTCCGTCTGGTTTTCAATATCTTCTATTTCTCGCTGATACCCATCAAATAAATTTTCATCATCAACAGCAGCAACGATTTTGTTTATTTGGTCATAAAAATACTGGTAATTCGTAGCAAGATCTTCGTTTTCTTTGGCATTTAATGCTTTATTCAAAAAATCAATGGATTGAAAAGTCAAATTTAGAATGTCTTTTGTTACAGAAATTCGACCATTTCGGATTAAATCGTAGATATTCTCCATCCGATGCGTAAATGTTCCTATTTCATCAAAGCCGTACATACCTGCCGTTCCCTTTAAGGTATGCATGGTACGAAATACGTCTTCGATTAGCTTACTGTCATTTGGCGATTTCTCCAAATTAAGTAAGGTTTGTTCCATCTCACTTAGCAAGTCGGATGCGTCATCGATAAATTTTTGTCTGAACTCTAGCATTTCTTTGTCTTGAATAAACGATTGTTTGAATTTATTGCTTCAATGTCTTGTTTACTATTTTCATGAATCGTTTTAAATCATAAGGTTTCTGGACCCATCCAAATGCGCCAGCTTCTCGTGCAAGAGCTTGCTTGGCTTTCGATTTTTCCGAACTAAGCATAAGTACAGGCATGTTTCTGTACGCTGGCATTGCTTTTATTTTTGCTACCAATTCGTGTCCCAGCATTTGTGGCATTTGATAATCAGAAATCAACATGTCTATTCGTCTGCCATCGAAGTATTTAAGAATATTTTCAGGAGTTTCGGCTTTGAGTACTTCATAGCCAGCATTTTTAAGTGCAAACTCTACGGTAAAGGTTGTTGTTTCAAAATCATCCACAATAGCAATTATTTGCTTGCCTTCTTTACCTTGCCGTGGTTGGTACGAAATTCCATCAGAATAGAAAAGCTGACTGTCTGGATTCTGAAGAATATGCCGAAATAAATTAAAATTATTACTGATTTTAAGCAAATAGCCTTTTGCTCCAGCTTCGATTAATTGATTGACATAATTTTGATTCTCGTACATCGATAGCCCGATAATTATTAAATCTGGATTTATTCTTAGGGCTTTTTTTGTTGCTTCAATGCCATTCATGTTTGGCATTTCAATATCCATAAAAATAATATCGGGGCTGTGAGATTTTAACAACTCTAACAGTTCTTGTCCATCGGATGCTTCTGCTATAATTTGAATTTCACCAGCATCTTCAAGAATATTTCTTAACGAAAAACGATAAGTTGGTTGATCGTCTACTAAAATTATTTTCCTCATTTATTCTAAATTTATTAAAAGCATAATTAGGTGATAGAATTGACCGTATATTTGTAATTTCACATTTTACTGAATCTTTTGAATTTAAAGAATTGCGTAAGCAACATCAAAAAAAGGCGAAGACTTAATTGTCTATCGGTAAATGTATTTTGATTTTGACTCCTTCGTTAAGTTTGCTATCGAAATTTATTGTACCACCTACGGCATCTATTCGTGCGATGATATTTTTTAAACCACTTCCTTTTGCTTTTTTTTCTTTATCAAAATCAAAACCTTTGCCATTATCTGTATATTCGATAATTAATTTATTGTTTTTCATTGCAAATCTAATTATAATATTTTTAGCTTCAGCATATTTTAACGAATTATTCGTTAGTTCGCTCAATATCCGATAAATAGCAAGCTCCGTTTCGTTGTCCAATTGCAATTTTTCACAATTATGCACAAATGATGCTTTCACCGTTCCTAGTCCATTAATGTTTTCGCACAATAACTCCACGGATGCAATTAATCCAAAATTAACAAGCACATGGGGTTTTAGATTATGTGAAATTTCTTTAGACGTATAAGCCGCTTGTTTGATTAATTCTAAGGATTGTTGCGAATAAAATTGTCGCCGTTCGGGTTTCAAATCCGTAGAGTTTAGTCTTTCTAAATACATTTTTATAGACGAAAGATTTGCACCTAGTCCATCATGAAGTTCTTTGGCAAAGCTCTCTCGTTCACGGCTTTCTGTTTCCAAAATAGCTTGTAGTATTCTACGTTCGGTCATCTTTTTATTGGTAATATCCGATGCAAGCCCAAATACCATTGCTTGCTTGCTTTTTTTATCAAA
>JAOZTL010000447.1 GCA_029942205.1 Bacteroidales bacterium
TAAATTAATTATAATTTTATATAAAATGTACATTTTTAACTCTTAATTCGCATAAGAAAGAAAATATGACTTCAAACAGCCCAAAAAATCTTTTGGGCTGTTCTGCTTTTGGAGTAACTACTAATTTGCTAAAAGTTTTGTATTTTTGCTCAAATTTATTGACGAAACCGTTGGATTTATGATGACTAATTAATTGCGATAAACAAGAAAATAACTGAATTTTAACAACTAACTAATTATAATCACATGAAACTATTAATGGTATACAGTACTCAATTCTATTATAATCCTGCCATAAAAAGCTTGATAGAATACGAAACGATCGAAAAAGAAGCAGAATTTGAAAATGTACTCGTTGCATTTATTCATGCCGAAATGGAAGATGAAGAAAACTTGGCTGGAGTAGAAAAAAAATTAGTTAAAAATATAAAATGGGCTGCAAAAAAGAATGAAACCAAACGGGTTATTTTGCATTCATTTGCGCATTTGTCGGAAAGCAAAGCCTCGCCAGTATTCACTAAAGAACTGTTTGACAAAGCAGAAGCACGTCTAAAAAATGCAGATTACGAAACATGGCAAACTCCTTTTGGCTATTTTCTCGATCTGAAAGTAGAAGCCCCTGGCGTTTCACAAGCTCGTATTTTCAAAAGTTTTTAATCTTATTTTTATCATTAAAAGCAAGCAGAAAACTACAAATTACAGTTTAAAAAGCATTAGAAATAGCCATTTGGAGCAATACAGACTTTACTTGTATTTTCATTTGAAATATCATCCAATTTTATGATAAAATAATGTGTATGTATTAACCGAAAATGAATATACTTTTAATTTTATCCATCCATTCTTTATAATCAAAACTTTCTCATTTTGTCCACTATTTGTCTATTCACAAAATTTGTTTCTTATATTAAATAAGCCTATTTTTGAATAAAAAAAACACCCGAAAAATGAACAATAAAATAGCAGAAGCAGCCGAATCTATCAGAAATGCCAAACACTTAGTCGCTTTTACAGGAGCGGGAATATCCGTAGAAAGCGGCATTCCGCCTTTCCGAGGCGAAACAGGCTTATGGAGTAAATACGACCCAAAAGTTCTTGACTTAACGTACTTCTATGATAATCCGAAAGCCGCTTGGACGGTAATTCGTGAATTATTCTACGATTTTTTCGGTTCGGCAAAACCTAATCCAGCTCACCAAGCACTGGCATTGCTCGAAAAAAATGGCCATTTGAAATCCATTATCACTCAAAATATCGATAATCTGCACCAAGAAGCTGGCAGCCAAATAGTGTATGAATATCACGGCACTTCACAATATTTAATCGACACGAAAACAAATAAAAAATACACGATCGATCAAGTAAATATGGATCAATTACCCGTAGTTAGCCCCGATACAGGAAATTTACTGAAACCCGATTTTATATTTTTTGGCGAAGGAATCCCTCAAGATGCTTATAGCCACTCTGTTCGTGCGGCACAAATGGCTGATTTATTCTTAGTTATCGGCACTACGGGCGAAATAATGCCTGCATCGTTGATCCCGATGGATGCCAAAAAACAAGGCGCAAAAATTATTGAAATCAACATTGAAACATCCAACTATACACATTCGATTACAGACATTTTTATTCAAGAAAAAGCCTCTGTTGCGATGTCTGAGATTATCAAATATCTAAATTTATAGGATATGAAATATATTCGTCGATTCTTTATCTTGCTGGCACTCATACCTATACGCTTCTATCAATGGTTTATTTCTCCATTCACGCCAGCTAGCTGTAGACACGTGCCTACTTGCTCGGAATATGCCATTATTGCCATAAAAGAACACGGAGCGATAAAAGGTATTTTCTTAGCAACACGCCGACTGTCAAAATGCCACCCATGGGGAACAAGTGGATATGATCCTGTACCTCCTAGACAAATAAAAGTTAAAAAATACAATCAATAATACCAAACAAAATATCGTCTTTATTTTATATAATATCAAATTTCGCAATACAATTGGATCTTTTATGGAATAATATAGCTATTTAATCATTTTTTATTAATTATTAATTTCTTTTTTCATATTTTTAGCTTCTAAAATTACGAAAACCACAAAAAACATGAAGTACTTATTTTTTATTTTATTAATAACAATAAGTCAAAAAACTTATTCTCAACATAATATGCTAGGTAAAACAGGTACTTATGTCGGCAGTTATTATAATATTAATCAAAAATACAGCGTAAAAGTAGACACTATAAGCACAGAAAGCATCATGCTTACTTGCCGAACTCAATTGGAATACCCATACTACACCTATGAAATAGACTTAAAATCAAACATTTGCATTTCTTATGGCATCGTTTCTAAAGAACGACGCACTTTGGATAATTATTTTGAAATATTGGATTATCTTGGCGAATTAGTAAAAGTTGATAGTACATTTTCTAATTTCACATATAAAATAGAAAAGCAAGAAAAAGATTGCTATTACACAATAAAACAGCTATTTAAAAATAGTAGTTTCATCTCTCGTCGAAATATTTTTTACATAATCGTTACAGAACAAGAAAAACGCCCCTACTAGCTTGTTTTCTCGAATGAGCTTTTTATCTTTGCATCATTAAGATCCGAATTATATTCCGATCGCTTAACGATGTCATTGATTTTATTTCTTGTAAGGAATGAGTAACAAAAAAAATGTATTTAGTGCGAAAAAAATTGCTATTTTTATTTTATATGCTGTTTTTTTTACTCTTATTTGGCAATTTTTTGCTAAAACCGTTTTAGTTGAAAATACGGAAGAAAACAAGGGAGGACTTGAAAAAGCAGAAGAAAACTACAAAGAAATAATAGATTCCTTAGCACAAAAATTTGATTTGTCTTCCTCCTACCTGCTTGCCGTCATCATGCTCGAAAGTTCTGGACGAAAAAAAGTTCCTTCTCGATACGAACATTCCATTTATTTACAACTAAAGGACTTACAAAATAACAAAATAGACCAATTTGAAAATATAATCCCAAACGATTTAAAAAATAAAACAGACAATGATCTAAAAAAAATGGCAAGTTCATGGGGACCATTCCAATTAATGGGATATAAATGTTTCTTTTTAAATATTTCATTATATGAAATGAAGGATAATATTACTTATTGGAGCATAAAATGGATAAATTTAACTTATGGTGATTATGTCCGCAAAGGAGAATTTAAACATGCATTTCATATTCATAATGCAGGCAAAAAATACCCAGAAACAGGAATTCCAACGACATACGATCCAAATTATGTTGTAAATGGATTAAATTTCATACAATATTTCAGTGAATTAAGTATTAATGACAAAAAAAATAACACAGTAATAAGTAATTAATTATAAAATATAAATTAATGAATATAACTAAATTCAAACATTTTAGTACATGACAAAAAACAAAAAAATGTGCAAAAATAGCAGTAAAAAACTT
>JAOZTL010000448.1 GCA_029942205.1 Bacteroidales bacterium
TATATTCAATATCAGTATTTTTACAAATTTTGATTGCACAGGTTGAAGTTTTTTGTTAATCATAGTTTTAAATAAATTTGCTCTACATGAAGTTTTTTCATTTTGCCACGAATACACGAATTTATATAAATTATTATTTAGCAATTCTTATAATTTATTACGAAAAAAAAGTGTATTTGTGGCTATTTAGTACTTAAATAAAATTAATTACAGAATTAAAATAGCACTGGTGCTTACCAAACAAACATCATTTGTAATTTTCCTGCCTGAATAATATCATTGTGCCTGAGTTTGTGCGAGTTTACACGTGTTCCATTAATTTTTGTTCCGTTAGCACTATTCAAATCTTCAATAAAATATTCGCTTGAGCGATAATAAATTTTAAAATGTTTGCCCGAAACAGTTGGCTCCTGCATGTAATAATCGTTCTGACTTTTTTCTCGTCCAAAAGTAATTGTTGGCTTATTTATTAGAAATTCTTTATTCAATCCGTGTGAAACAATTTTTAATAAAGGTAATCCACCTCTGTTATTTTGCATTTCTTGAATAAGAATTTCCATATTTTCAGCTTCTTTTTTATTGCGTTCTGCACGCTCACGTTGTTCTTGTTCTGCTCTTTTTTCGTTTTCCATTTGCTGTTGAAAACGTTTTTGTTCATCTTCTCTTTGTTTGTTTAAGCGTGCAGTTTCTATTCTATTTTCTTCTTCTGCAAGTTGTTGATCTTCTTTGTCTTTTTGTTGTTTAATTTCTAATTGACGAAGTTTTTCCTCTTGCTCTGCTTGTATCTTTTCCTGCTCTGCTTTTTCCTTTTCTTTTTTCTTCTTTAAGAAAATAAAAACACCTACAATTAGAGCTATTAAAAAGACTGCTAAAGGAATAGCTATTTCGGGTTTGCTTGTAAAAAAGCAAACAATATTGCACGAAGGAACTTTAAATTTTTCTTCAATTGGCTGTCCATCAGCTTTTATAATTAAAGAATGTAATTCTCCATCTTGCTCAATCTCAGAAGTGTAAGAGAATGCATAATTGTAACCATAATGCCGTTTTACGACACTTTTCATAAATTCAGTTACTTTTTCGGTGGCAGCTTCTTCATCGTTTCTTTTTTTATCCGATAGAAAGAATTTTCCGTACGATTTTTCGGCATATTCATTATTTGTGCGAGTGTCGTAAATATTGTAATAAACCGAATAAATAGGAATATTATATTCGCGCGAAGCGGCAACCAAATCGGTTTGTGTTACTGCATTACCAGCACTTAAATTAAAACCTGCCGAGAGTTCCAATACAAAAGAGTTTTTATTGGGAAATTTTGTATTTAATTCTTTCAAACCATCATGAATAGCATCGTAAAGTTCTGAGCTTTTTTCATTACTATGCCTATCATAAATTGATTCAAAACTGTTTGCTGCATCAATTAGCGCATCAATATTATCGGTATAATTATCTAAAAGAAAGCGCAGTGATGTTTCTTCGCCTCTATTTCGGTCAAAAGCAGCAATATTTATTTTATCGCCTTTATTTACAAATTTAGGAAGCGCATTTTCTAGAACGTATCTAAAATATTTCCGCTGTCGAGCGTGCGAACTGCTAGTCATGTCTTCAAACAAAATTAGAATATGTTTTTGAGAATCTACAATTTCGGCTTCAGAGCGAGTCATGTCAAAATCTAAGATTTTTCGGTCTTCAATCAACTCAAAATCTTGTGTCTTTTTTGCATCTGGCTTATGTAGATTTAAAACAAATTCCACTTTGGGAAATTCATCTACATTGGGTGTAGTTACTGTCCCTATTTTTTGCGAAAACACAAAAATTGTTAAAAGTGAAAATATAAAAGTAAGTTTCAGTTTTTTCATTTTGTTCTATTGTTAAATATATTTTTTCTGCATAAGCAGAAAAAATATACTAATAATTTAATTATTTTATAAAGCCGAACGGAATTTCAGTAAAGTATCGCCTACTTTTATAATATCTCCGTCATTTAATACAAGCACTTCATCGTCAAGGTCTTCTCCGTTAAGGAAAGTTCCGTTGGTTGAAAATTCGTCTTTTAAGCGAAATTTATTTTTGCGAAACAATACCGTTGCATGTTTCGAGGAAACTATTTTGTCACCAGTAATTGTAATTTCATTTCCTGGAGCTGAACCAATTGTGTTTTTTCCTTCGTAAAGTCTAAAATCAATTCCTAATTCATCAATTGTAAAGGAAACTAACCAGCCCACTAATTTACGCTTGCTACGAGGAGCCGCTTTTTCGGCATTCGGATTTGCATCGTCATCGTCATCAGGGTCAATTCCGATAAACGTTTTGTTCCAATTTTGCTCTTTGCTTTTGGGTTCAGATTGTTTGTCTTTGTCAAACATATCGGTTTTGTTATCAGAGCTATCATCGTCATCAAAAATTTGAGTTTTGTTGTGATTGTTTTTTTGTTTATCAAATAATTCTGTCTTTTTAGCATCGTCATTACCGCTGTTAAACCCTGTATCTTGATTATCGCCAAGCATTTCTGTTTTATCATCGTCTTTATTCGAGTCAAATGCTTTTGTTTCTAAATGCTTATCTCCTTCTGGTTGTGGACAATATGGACAATTTTGATGTTTGTCTGGATTGTAGAAATGTCCGTTTACACATTTTTTCATTGTTTTTTTATTTTTGTGTTTAGAAGACGCTGCCTACGGCAGGTCTAAAATAATTTTGCTTATATATTTTAAATAGTATCTTTTCGTTTTAAGCCTATGTATATAGAAATTAGGATTAATAAATCGAGCAAACTAATGGCTAAGATGTTTAGTTTAAAGCTATTAAATGCACTTTCTAATTTATCTTTATTCCTTTCTTCATAAAAACCTAAGGTTTTTAGTGGGTCTGTTTTTTTAAAATCTAACTTAAATTGATAAGTGTATGGAATAGTATCTACCTCACGAATTGTATCTGTTCCTTCGAGTGTTAAAGTTTCTTTTATTTGCAATTTATTGTTTGCTGTTATAAACTGTGGTGCTTGACTATACACACTCTTAACCGTATCTTTATAATCGGTAGTTAGCTCTTTTTTATAATATTTCACTTTAATACCAGGCAATGTTGTAGCAGGAATTTGAATACTATCTTCTGTAAGTTCTTCAACTTCTGTTAGAATAGTATCTTGTTCAGTAATAATATAGCTATCCATATCACTATTTCCTTTAAAATCACTTTGTATTCTGGACAAGCCTTCTGTTCCCCAACGTCCTAACATGGTGTAACTTGCTATTTCTTTAGGGAAAGTATCAATATCGGCAATTACGCCCGAAAAAATGATTTGTGGTATCAGAATTATCGGAATTAAAGTCATTACTTTTTCGGCGGTATTAAGAAGTACCGAAAGCAATAAACCTAAAAGTGTGGCTGAAAATGCTAACAAAAATAAAAAACCGACTACACTTGGTATATTTACTAGCATAATTTCGTTGTTGCTGCCT
>JAOZTL010000449.1:0-666 GCA_029942205.1 Bacteroidales bacterium
TGCCAAGTGAAATCCTATAAACCCTGCTGTTCCTGTTATTAGTATTTTTTTCATACTTTAATTGTCTATATTTTTTAACTTAATCGCTTGATTAGTTAGACTACTCGAATTTAGTAAAAGTTGTTCGTATATCATTTTGGTAAAAACGATTCTTCCATTTTCATTCAGATGATCTCCATTTTTAAAATGTTCTTCTTTTATTCTAAGATCATTTGTGAAATCAATTAACGGTATATTATTACTGAGTAAATATTCTTTAAGATTTTCGATATAATCTATTAGTTCTTCTGATTCTGAATTAGGAATCAAATCACGTCTTTTTTTATATCTAATAAATATTTAAAAGTTGCAAGCATCCCCAAATTAATAAGTACACTTAGGAGCAAGAATTGTTTTTTGTTTGCAATCCAATATATTATATAAACAATAATAAAGAAAATAATGAAATCTAAAGAAGTAAAAATCATAAATTAATGTTCTTTTTTGTAAATCAATTAAGTACTAGTACAAAAGTTTTTCGACATTTACTTTTATGTAATTTACTATTTGTAAGCGTTTTGCACAAGTGCGTAAGCAACATTAAATAGCACTTAGTGCTTACAATTTATTTTTTATTAAAATATCTTTAGTACATGACAAAAAACAAAAAAATGTGCAAAAATAGCA
>JAOZTL010000449.1:676-3452 GCA_029942205.1 Bacteroidales bacterium
TCAAAAAATAAATATAAAAACAGAAAAAATCTTCATTTTAAGGAACACGAAATGCTTAAAAGCATGGTCAAATATAATTGTTTTCTGATTGAAAAACGAAAAAAAAACAAAAATGAGAAGATAGGATGATATAAAGATGGAAAAAATTCATCAAGTCCAATTTATTTTCTATACTTTTGTGAGCTGAAACAGGTCGAAAATCTAACATAAAGACACCATGCTTTTTAAAGACATCATAGGGCATCATACAATAAAGCAAAACCTGATACGTACAGCACAATCTGGGCGAATCAGTCATGCACAACTGTTCATAGGTCCTAGCGGAAATGGGAAACTGGCATTGGCTATTGCTTATGCGCAGTACATTTCGTGCCCAAACAAAACCGAAACCGACTCGTGTGGCGAATGTGCGTCGTGCAAAAAGTACCAAAAACTGATTCATCCCGATTTGCATTTTGTGTTTCCTGTGGTGAAAACAACTAAGCTTAAAAACCCCGTAAGCGATGACTTTAGCAAAGAGTGGCGAGAGTATTTATCGTCAAGCAATTATCATAAATTAAATGACTGGATTGATAGCATCGGTACGGGGAAATTGCAAGGCAGTATTTATACACGTGAAAGCCAAGAGATTATTCGTAAACTGAGTATGAAGACTTACGAAGCAGAATACAAAGTGATGGTAATTTGGATGGTGGAGATGCTGAATATTTCATCAGCAAACAAACTGCTAAAAATAATAGAAGAGCCGCCACCAAAAACGATATTCTTGATGGTGAGCGAAACACCCGACAAATTGCTAAAAACCATTTTGTCACGTACACAAATGATACAAACCCAGAAAATAAACAACCAAGAATTATCGCAAGCATTGATTGCCAATTATGACATTTCGCAAGACGAAGCCGTCAGTATCACACGTTTAGCCAATGGTAGCTACTTGAAAGCAGAAACAGTGTTGAAGTCTGGGCATGGGGATATGCGTAATTTTGAACTATTCTCGCAACTAATGCGCTTGAGCTATGGCACCAAAATAATTGAACTAAACGCATGGGTGGGAGAAATGGTCGCACTCGGGCGTGAGAAACAGAAAGTTTTCTTAATCTACGCACTCGGTTTGCTACGTGATAATTTTATGCTTAACTTAGTGCCCGATAAACAAAGCCAATTGGTGTTTTTGGCTCAAAAAGAACTGGAGTTTTCGCAGAAATTTGCAACATTCATTCATAAAAAAAACATTAAATTTCTGAATAATGAATTAACAAAAGCCTATCAACACATTGAGCGTAACGGCTCAGATAAAATCATCTTGTTGGATATGGCTCTAAAAATAGTGAAATTACTACGAATCAAAAATGACTAAGGTCTTCGACCTTTTTGATGTTGCTTACGCAATTCTATAAATTCATAAGATTCAGTAAGCGAGTAGAATAGTAAATATACAATTGATTTTATCCACCTAAGTGTTAGATAAAAATCAATAGCATATTTGCTGTAAGCGTTTTAGTAGTGATTTTCCCGATTAATAATTAATAAAAGACAAAAGAGGAGTGAATATGGAATATAATATTAGTTTTTACAGAGGTTGTAATACAATCGAAGACGAAACTCCCCTTACCGAGTGCTTATGTAATAGTTGTAATAAATTAGACGTGTACGATTGGTTGCAAAACATCCCATCGCCACTGAACCCTGTAGATATAGTCGAAATACGCTTTAAGAACACACGCAAAAGTTTTTTTAGAAATGTCAATAACTTAAATTTACAAACAGGTGATGTCGTTGCCGTAGAAGCAAATCCAGGGCACGACATCGGTACGGTGTCGCTTACTGGCGAGCTGGTTTTACAACAATTAAACAAATTTAAAATAGGTAAGGATACCGAGTTCAAAAAAATATATAGAAAAGCAAAGCCCACCGACATCGAAAAGTGGCACAAAGCAATAGCCAAAGAGCATGAAGCTATGCTGAAAGCAAGGCAAATATCCGATCAATTAGAATTGAAAATGAAAATTGGCGATGTGGAGTATCAAGGAGACGATACGAAAGCTATTTTCTATTACATTGCTGATGATCGTGTCGATTTCCGATCGTTGATAAAAGTACTGGCAGACGAGTTTAAGATTCGGATAGAAATGCGGCAAATTGGCGCACGGCAGGAGGCTGGGCGAATAGGCGGAATAGGCTCGTGTGGGCGAGAACTGTGCTGCTCGACGTGGATGAGCAATTTTGTTTCGGTTACAACCAATGCCGCACGATTGCAAGAATTGTCGCTTAATCCACAAAAGCTGGCTGGGCAATGCGGTAAACTCAAGTGCTGCTTAAACTACGAGCTGGACAGCTATGTGGATGCACAGAAAGATTTCCCATCAACCAACATGCACCTCGAAGTGCTAGGCGGTACGGCTTATCATCAAAAGACAGACGTATTCAAACAGCAAATGTGGTACTCGCTGCGGATGGATAATGTGAATACTTTAATTGCTTTGCATGTCGATCGAGTAAAAGAAATTATTGCTCTGAATAAAAAAGGAGTAATACCAGATAAATTAGTATTACAAAAAGATGATGATGCTGATTTAAGTTTTAAAAACACGGTGGGGCAAGAAGACATCAATCGCTTTAAGAAGATAACAAAGAAAAAACGATACAATAAGCGAACTAGACGAAACAAAGATAAAGGAAGTAACACAGATGAATAAAACAATTCTTTTTTTTGGACTAATTATTTCTGTTCTTTTCTTCACAGCTTGTGATAGTAATAAGGTGTACGAAGAAA
>JAOZTL010000450.1 GCA_029942205.1 Bacteroidales bacterium
TCAAATGTAATAATTTATTCTGAAGCTAAAAAAAGAGTTTGTTTATTTTTATTTTTGTAATGGATTTTATTTTCTCTATCTTTTTAATAACTAAAATAAAATATTGGAAAGTATTTTGTTTCTATTTATTAAATATAATTATGCATAATTTTATATTTATGATTAAGCTGCATTTAGCACTTTATTATGGTTCAATAGTTTCAATTGTGTTTTTAGTAATAATATTCTTTTTTTATATCAAAAAATCAGAAATTAAAAAAGAAAAAAATGAATAAATATTATTTGTGTCAAAAACTGGCACCACTAGCTACAGTAGTGTTGCCAATAATGCAGAAGTTTCCTTAAAACGCTACAAATACGTGTACAAAGAATTGGATAAGTAAACAGGGCTTTCTCTTAAAAGAAAAAAAATATGTAAATATATGGAGAATACATAAATTTTCATTAAAATTGCAAGCTAAACAATCACAATAAATATAAACAAAATGAATTTCTCGGAATTAATACACATAATTCAAGATACGAATAAGCTACTAAAACAAAGAGCTTATGTTGCTGTAAACCAAAGCTTGACTATACGAAATTGGCTTACGGGTTTATATATTATTGAATTTGAACAGAATGGCGAAGACAGAGCAACTTATGGTACAAAAATTATTGAGAAATTATCAAAACCATTAATGCAATCTGGAATAAAAGCCGCTACAGCCAGAGATTTAAGAAAATACCGACAATTTTACAAAACATATCCTCAAATTCGGATGACACTGACATCCGAATTGTCATTGAAACAAATTTGGATGTCAGTGTCATCCAAATTCAATAACGATTTTGAACGTACTATACCTGCTTTATTAGCAAAAGAAAAAGCTAGTAAAAATACGGAATTAGGTGTTTCTCCTAAAATAATACTAAATAGCTTGTCCTTTTCTCATATTGCTGAACTTATAAAAATTTCAGAGCCTCTTAAACGTGCTTTTTATGAGATAGAATGTATTAGAGGAAATTGGAGTGTTCGAGAATTACAACGTCAAATTGGTAGTTTATTATTTGAACGGACTGGATTATCAAAGAACAAAGAAAAGCTTATTAAGTTAACAAATCAACAGGCAACACAGCTAATTCCTGAAGATATAGTAAGAGATCCATATTTTTTTGAGTTTTTTGGTTTAAAACAGCAAGATGTACTTCCTGAAAATAAACTAGAGGACTTGTTGATAAAACATTTGCAAGAATTTTTACTTGAGTTAGGGAAAGGCTTTTGTTTTGAAGCTAGACAAAAACGTATTACTATTGATAATATTCATTATTATGTTGATTTAGTTTTTTATCATAAAATACTAAAATGTAATGTAATTATTGAATTGAAATCTAGAAAATTCAGACATGAAGATGCTAGTCAACTACGTATTTATTTGAATTATTATAAAGAATATGAAATGCAAGATGATGACAATCCACCAATAGGAATTTTACTTTGTACTGATAAGTCAGAAGAACTTGTAAGATTTGCGACTACAGGTATAGAAGAACAGGTTTTTATTTCAAAGTATATGCTCGAACTACCATCAGAAAAAGACCTTCACGAATTTATTAAAAAAGAAAAAAAACTATACTTGTAATTATTTTCTAGTTTGATGGTATGTCAAATTTCATATAATAAAATTTCAATGTCCAAAACTGGCACCACTAGCTACAGGAGTGTTGCCAAAACATTACAAACTACAACCCAATATTGTCAAACATAGAAAGCATTTTTCGAGACTTATTGCTTTTTGATTTGTAGAAATCGCTCTAATTCGGCTGATTTCATCGGCAAATAGTTGAGCTTTATCTGCGGAACTATTTTTATGCCCAACTTTTGACAAGCTGCCACCATTTTTTTAACATCTTTTTCCGAAAGTGCATTGGAGGCTAGTTTTGGCTACACACGTAAGTTGGAAAGTAAATCGGTCAGACCGCTTCAAGCGGTCTGACCGATGTGTTTTTATCCAGCTTTAAACTGGTAGCCAGTTTATTCGTTAATTAAAACCTAAAGGTACGAAAAAAACATCAAACTATCAGTTTTGTTATTCCGTTTTAAGCAGTGCCGAAAAATACAACTATGCTAACTCTTGAAATTCAAATTTAGTTTTCAACGAACAACTTGCACAGCCACTGCTGCAAGCCGATTTGCAATTTTCATTTTTATCGGGAATAAACATCCTAACTGCATTAAAAATTGTATAAATTGTTGCTGAAAATATTATCAAATATGTTATTATTTCTTGTGTCATTTTCTTTGTTTTAATTATTGAGGATGTGGATTTTAGCCACGTCCTCAATTTTATTTAAAATATTTTGGAGTTAAAATAAACTTCCTACTTGATAGACTGTAAATGAAAAAATCCAAGCGATGGCAGTAGTATAAATCATGGTGAAAACTGCCCATTTCCAACTTCCCGATTCTTTATTAATAGCCGTAATTACTGCAATACAAGGAAAATACAGCAAAATAAATACCAAAAATGAGGTGGCGACTAAAGGCGTAAACACTTTTTGCCCTTTCTTTTCTCCAACTGTATATTTCTCGTTTTGTATTTTATGAATTAGGGTTTTTGAGTTTTCATCGGCATCTAAATCTGCTTGATATAGAACGCCCATTGTACTGACAACTATTTCTTTAGCTGCAATTCCTGTAATAATACTCACACTCATTTTCCAGTCAAAGCCAAGAGGTTTCATTATAGGCTCAACACTTTTTCCAAGTTTTCCTATATACGAATTTTCTTGTCTAATGTTTTCTTTTTCAGTTAATAAACTGTTTTGTGCAGAATTCATTTTTTCTTGCATGTTTTGAATTGCAAGACTATCATTTTGCTCAATACCAGCTATTAAGAGTTCGTATTTTTGTGCATTTTGTTCAATTTTCTTGTCAAAATCAGCAGAAAATACAGTTTCTCTAGGAAAATAGCCCATTGCCCAAATTAAAATTGAAGCAATTAGAATTATTCCGCCCATTTTCTTCAAATACTGAAAACCTTTATGCCACATGTGTTTTAAAGTCGTCAATAGAGTAGGGATTCTGTAAGGTGGAAGTTCCATTACAAAGGGAGCTTCCTTGCTTTTAAAAAGTGTTTTTTTGAACAGAATAGCCACTAATGAAGCAACCATAATTCCTAAAATATACAAGCTAAAAAGTGCTGTGCCAGGGTTTTCTGGAAAAACAGCACCAATTATTAAAACATAAATTGGCAAACGGGCACTGCACGACATAAACGGATTAATAAGCATAGTAAGCAAACGGTCGTTTCTATTTTCGAGCGTTCGGGTTGCCATAATTGCGGGAACATTGCAGCCAAAACCCATAATTAACGGAATAAACGATTTTCCGTGCAAACCAATTTTATGCATAATTTTATCCATAATAAAGGCGGCTCTCGACATATATCCAGTATCTTCCATT
>JAOZTL010000451.1 GCA_029942205.1 Bacteroidales bacterium
AGGAATGCAAAAGAACATGACAGATTCTTTCACCGACAACGACTTGTTTACCAGCATGCGAATTAGTCCTGCAAATTCGGCTTTGGCTAAATTACAGCATGGTGATTTGGATATTGCAGAAGAAAATGAAACAAACGAGAAACCACTTACCGATTCTGTTTTTCAGCTAATAAAAAAAATGGATTTTATTGAAATAACTTACCCCGAAGTTTCGTTTGCCGTAAATATTCATTTTCAAGGCGAAGAAACTAAAAATAATGCCGCAATAATACCAGCGGTTATGGGGCGTTATTCTCCTTATAATGAGCTATTAGCAGGAAGCTTTTATGAATCAGATTCGGTAAATAAAATTATTGTTTCGCAAAGCTTACTCAAAAAGTTAAAGATAGTTTTGCGAACAGAGAATAAAACGGAATTGAATAAAAAAGATTCGACCGAAGGCTTTCGCTTGGTTGAACCAGAGACTTTAATTGGTGAAAAAATAGAGCTCATTACTGCAATTATAGACCCAACAGCGATGATGAGTGGGATGATGGGAAGGCAACAAACACAAAAAATGCCGTTAAAAGATTTCTCTACAACACTTGAAATTGGAGGAATAATGGAACAACAAATGTTTGCAGGAAATTTATTTGCACAAAATTTATTAATTCCCATGCACACTGGACAACAGATTCCTAAAGTTGATTTCACCAATGTTTTTGATTTTTTTGGAGATAACGAAAGTGATTATTCCTCTATTTATGTGCGAGTGGGTGATCCTTCGGAATTAACACCTGTGCGCAAACAAATCGAAGAAATGGGGTTTAGTGTTTTTGCTCTTGCCGATCAGTTGGAGGAGTTTAAAAGTATATTCTGGATACTTAATTCAATACTTGCAGTGATAGGTACTATCGCACTGTTAGTGGCAGCTTTAGGAATTATAAATACGATGGTGATGTCCATCATGGAACGCACACGAGAAATCGGTGTTATGAAATCAATTGGTGGGAGTGAAAACGAAATTCGATCGATATTTTTTGTCGAAGCCGCAGTTATTGGTTTGCTCGGTGGAATTTTTGGTTTGATACTCGGTTGGCTTGTTACCCGTGTCGCTAATTTGGTGATGCGAATGAATACGCCGATGGGCACTACCGATATTGATCTTTTTTATTTTCCAGGCTGGCTTATTTTAGGAGCAATTGTTTTTTCTATCGTCATAAGCCTTGGGGCTGGCTTGTATCCTGCCATTCGTGCAGCACGTATAGACCCTGTGAAAGCTTTACGCCACGACTAAGGTCTTCGACCTTTTGAAGTGCTTACGCACGAGTGAAAAAACTTTCTTAATCAGTAATTTAAGCTTGAAGACTTTAGTATGAAAAATAAATTTCAAGAAAAAAATTGGAAATTCAAATCATTTATATATATTGTGCGTGCATAATAAATATGCGTTTTATTTCTTATTTATCATTGTAATTTTTTAATAAACAGCATTTTATATAAAATAAAAAAACATTTATTTATGATTTTATTTAATCCAAAAAAGCATGATCGTTATTATCCCGACGAAGAATCGAGAGAAATCATGCAAAAAACAATTGCATTTTTTGAAAATAAAGGATTAAGAAGTGTAAAAAAAGACGATCAAGAACGTATTTGGTATCGTGAATTTTTAGACTTTTTGGCAAAAGAAAAGATTTTTTACAAATTACTGACTCCCTCAAAATATACTGACGGTAAAACTCGCTGGGACATGTGGCGGATTCAACAATTTAACGAAATTATTGGATTTTACGGACTTCCATACTGGTATACTTGGCAAGTAACTATTTTAGGCTTAGGTCCAATCTGGATGTCAGACAATGAAGAGGCAAAAGCCAAAGCAGTCAAATTGATCGAAGAGGGTTCTATTTTCGCATTTGGATTGTCCGAACGTGATCATGGTGCCGACGTATACTCTACAGGAATGATACTTACGCCACAAGCCGATGGGTCTTATTTGGCTACAGGATCAAAATATTACATCGGTAATGCCAACGAAGCCGACATGGTTTCTACTTTTGGAAAAATCAAAGACACAGACGAATATGTGTTTTTTGTAGCAAATTATAAGCACAAAAATTATAATTTGGTGAAAAATACCGTAAATAGCCAAAATTATGTAGGCGAATATGCTTTGGAAAACTATCCAGTAACCGAAGCCGACATTTTGGCGCGTGGAACTCAAGCATGGGATAATGCACTGAATACCGTTAATGTAGGTAAATACAACTTAGGATGGGCTTCCATTGGTATGGCAACGCATGCATTTTATGAAGCGATTAATCATGCATCTAATCGTAACTTGTATGGTATGTTTGTTACCGATTTTCCTCACGTAAAGCGTATGTTTATTGATGCTTATGCACGTTTGACTGCCATGAAACTGTATGCAGGACGTACAGCGGATTACATGCGTTCGGCATCATTGGAAGATCGCCGTTACTTGCTATTTGATCCAATCATGAAAATGAAAGTAACCACACAAGGCGAAGAGGTTATGAACTTGCTTTGGGACGTGATTGCTGCCAAAGGATTCGAAAAAGATACTTTCTTTGAAATGGCTGCTCGTGATATTCGTGCATTGCCTAAATTAGAAGGAACTGTACATGTGAATATTGCGTTAATCATCAAATTCTTGCAAAATTACTTGTTTAATCCCGCTGAATATGCTGAAATTCCACAACGTAGCGATGCTGCCGACGATGAATTTCTTTTCAACCAAGGACCTACTCGTGGATTAGGAAAAATTCAGTTTCACGATTACAACAAAGCTTTCGATTTGTATGATTTGCCTAACTTGAAAATCTTTAAAGAGCAAATCGCTACCTTTAAAGAATCACTTGTAATGGCACCTGCTACTAAGGGGCAAATGAAGGACATAGATGTTATGCTAACTATTGGCGAAATGTTTACTTTAGTGCCTTATGCACAATTGTTGCTCGAAAATGCAAAACTTTATAAGATAGACGAAATTATCTTAGATCAAATTTTTGATTTTATCGTTCGTGATTTCTCTAAATTTGCATTAGAATTGCACAACAAGCCAAGTAGTACTGATAAACAAATGGAATATTGCCGTAAAATGATGCGCAAAGCAAACGTAGACAATGAACGTTACGAAGCCGTTTGGACAAAATACGTGTATGCACTTAATGGCGCATACGAAATGAATTACTAAGATTTTGACCTAAATTCAGACTTCGTCTATTTTATCTTTAATTGATAAAAATGTCCGACGTTTGATGATTTTAAAAAAAAGAGACAATCATAAAATTGTCTTTTTTTTATTTTAATGAGGTAGATAAAATTAACCTGACTTGCGCATTTTTCCCCGAAAAAAAAGAAAAAACAACTAATTTCAACTAATTTGACTATTCATTAGTCTGATAATCAG
>JAOZTL010000452.1 GCA_029942205.1 Bacteroidales bacterium
TTAATAATTGTGGCAAGCATCGTTTATTATTTTGTTCAAAAGAATGTAAAAGTGATTACCGCCTATTACGATGCTCCTTCCGACGAACGATTACTAAAAGCTCAAAAAAGTGCCGCTTTTATTCCTTGGTTTTTCATGATTACTCTTCCTATTTATACCACCGTAGGCGATTTTCCTGTACTAGGAACATTAGATTTTATTGATCGAACAGAATTTATTTTAGCACTAGCACTTGGTGTGCCTATTGTTTTTTTGTTTGCTATTCCTTTCTTTATCCAAATGAACAAAACACTAGAAGCCTACACCATCGATTTACCAATATCCGATAAGCATAAGCCACTGACGATTAATAATAAAATAGTTATTATATTTTTACTCAGTATTATTGGCGTATCCGTTATTTTTATTACCGCTACCGCTGGAATTATTCATCATAATGAAGGTGCAAGCGATTTGCTTGCCATTATTCATACAAAATTAAGTACTACCGCTCTTTTAGTTTTTGTTCTTACGGTTATTAATTTGCTCTTATTCAAAAAACAAAGCTTAGATCCAATAAAAAAAATAAATGAAGGTATGAAAGAGATTGCCGAAGGAGAAGGAAATCTGACACACCGACTAGAATTATTAACAAAAGACGAAATTGGTGAAGTTTCTTTTTGGTTTAATAAATTCATAAACAACATTCAAAATATTATTGTAGATATAGATCAAACAGCAGAAAATGTTTCCAATATTAGCAATGAGGTACAGGACAACTCAAAAATACTATCCGACCGAGCAAACGAACAAGCCTCATCGACCGAAGAAGTATCCACTGCAATAGAAGAAATGGCTGCCAGTATTAAACTAAATGCCGACAATGCTACCGAAACACAAAACATTTCGACTCAAGCTGTCGAAAAAATTATAGAAAGCAATCAATCTTTTAAAGACACTTCCAATTCATTGACACTCATTGCTGAGAAAATATCCATTATTAATGATATTGCTGAACGTACCGATTTACTTGCTATCAATGCAGCAATAGAAGCCGCACGTGCTGGCGAGCAAGGAAAAGGTTTCTCGGTAGTAGCACACGAAATACGAAAATTAGCTGAAATCAGCCAAAAGGCGGCACAAGAAATTGATGAGCTCGTAGAAAAAACACTCGGAGTGGCTCAAGATACATCTACTCAACTAGCTGACCTTGTGCCTAAAATACAAAAAACTGCCGTATTGGTGCAAAGTATTACTGTTTCAAGTAAAGAACAAAATATGGGTGCAGAACAGATCAATAATGCCATCCAAATAGTTACGGAAGCGATTCATAACAATACGCTTGTGTCTGAAAAAATGTCGGATAATTCCAACACCTTAGCGCAACAAGCAAAATATTTACAAAAAGCTATCGGATATTTTAAAGTGGATGCTTCGCAAGTAAGTAATGAACCTACAGAAGTAATAGACGTTAAAGAAGAAGAAATAAAAGAAAAGCCTACGACTAAATTTATACAAGCAGAAGAAAATAAGGGTATTACTCTCTCATTAGACGAAGAAGATGATGATGACTTTGAAAAATTCAAATAAAATGCCAACAAAATAGGAATAACACCAATTTTATTTCTAACCAAACTTTTTCATCAAAAAGAGCCACGCCATAGCATGGCTCTACTGATGAGTGTTATGCTGATTTTAAATTTATATTTTTACAAGACACTTTTTTATTCGGTAAAATCGAGTGAAGACACAATTGCTTCTACTTGCCGCAAATAATTTAATTTATCATATTTAGGAGCAAACACAAAGCCTTCGACGGTTACTATTCGGTTTCGTTTTTCGTCTACCGTAGAGTAACTAATAAAAGGACCTCCCATTGGGAATTTATACACTTTCCACAAGCCACGCATTTCTACCGTAAATCTATCTTTATGTATGAATTTATGATAGCTTGGATCAATCAACATTTCGGTCATCATAAAAGTGCCTTCTTCGGGACCTGGAACATACTTTTTGAGATACTCGTTACGTTTTGCAATCAAATTTGGATAAGCAAACAAGCTGGTGTCGGAGTATTCATAAAAATAAACCAAAATCCCTAAACTATTATAACGGCTTTCGTGTGCTAACCAAATGAAATCATCTTTTTTTACGTCCATCGAGTAGCCTTTCGGTACGGTTAGCAAAATGTTATAGTCCTCACGCAACCGACGAGTAATTCCAATTTCTTCATATTTGATGTAATTAGTCAATAAGCGTTTTTGTTCGGTAGTTTCGATAATACGTACAATTTGATCCTTTTTGCGTTCAAATAATTGGATGAAACTCTCTTGATCGGGTGCCGAAATCTTAATAAAAAGCTGTGGTGATGCCCAAACATTACGTTTGACTTCCATTTTTGCTTTTGCTACTCTGCTGCTAATTTCTACTTGCACAATGTTACGATGCGATCGAAAAATATCCGAAAAAGCCTTGCTTGGAATTTGTACCAAATCAAAGTATGGCTCACGCTGTGGCAACAATGGATATTCTGCAAGAAAAACATTCTGCAAACTATCACCAACACTCGTTTTCCAGAAATGATCTTCGACAATAAGTAACACCTCTCCTGCTTTTCCGCTTACAGGTGGACTCAAAAACGTTTTATTTTCCTTGCAGCTCGCAAAAAACAAAAGTACAACTAATAAAACTATTGTTGTTTTTTTCATAGTTTTGTTATCTAAGACACCGCATGCATTTTAGTATGAAACTATTTATGCATTAATGCGATATTAATTAATAAGCAATAGAGGCAATACTTTATATCCAAAAATAGAGGATTATGCTTTGTCTTTGTTTTCTGATAAATCTTCTTTATCTTCTACATCTTCTTCTTTTTTTGTTGCTTTCTTAAATTCAGACATTCCTTGACCGATACCTCGCATCAGTTCTGGAATTTTTTTTCCTCCAAAAAGTAAAACTATCGCCAATACAATAAGTACCCATTGCCATGGACCAACCATTCCTAATAAAATCATCTTTCCTTTTTTTTAAGGTCTTCGACCTATTTAATATTACTTCAGACTTCGTCTGTTTTATTATTTTTGATTTACATTGAGGGCTTCGTTAAGCGATCTCACTGTCAAACTTTACGTGAGTAACCCATAATCTCTTTGACCTTTTTTATATTACTTCTTATTCTATAAATTCCGATGATTCACAGAATGCGTAAACAACATCAAAAAAGGTCGAAGATCTTAGTTAAATACATGTCTGTAAAAATCATTTCCGATAGCAAACACCATCAAACCAAGCAATAAAAACATGCCGACAAGCTGTGCTTTTTCAAGGAAATTATCGCTTGGTTTTTTACCAGTAATAATTTCGACCAACAAGAAAAGTACGTGCCCACCATCCAAAACATCCAATTGTCCTGGGTCCCCATTTCCTAC
>JAOZTL010000453.1 GCA_029942205.1 Bacteroidales bacterium
TCTTGAATAAGAAATCCAACAAGTAAATTATTACTAAAATCGACGATCGAATCTATCACAAAAGCCGAAAGAATAACGATTGCTATATTTATGAAATTGTTGGTTATCAGTATTGTAGCTAAAAGACGTTGCGGTTTATCCAATAATTCAAGTACTAAGCGAGAATTTCGAGTATTTTCGTCTGTAAGAAACTGTATTTGCTTTGGATTTAATGCAAAATAAGCTACCTCAGAGCCTGATATTAGCGCAGAACTAAGCAACAACAAGACAATAAACAAAAGCCCTACAATGATTCCTACACTGAAAGGATAAAATGTTATTTGTGATACAAAAAATAATAAATAATCTGTTTCCAATTCTATTTATATTAAGGTCTCCGACCTATTTAGGAACGCAAATGTAAATAACATATAACTATTATAGCTTATTTAATTTATGTTCCTTAATGTTGCTTACGCAATTGAGTAAGTCTATACTATTCAATAAAATACAAAATTATTAATGCGGGACTAATTTTGTCCACTCACTTATTGAATAAAAGCAAAATATCATTTTTTATGAATACGACATACAATACTTCGTTAAATTTATAATTGACAATGAATAATTGATAATTATTTTACTGATAAACAATAACTTGCGAGTGTTAATATCCAAATAAATATTTATCAGTCTGGCTATTAGATAATTACAGGAAAACTTAACGAACAATTGACATCCAGCAGTGTAATAAAATCGTTAAAACAGACGAAGTCTGATTCTATTCATTGATACCATTTAAAAAGAAAAATACACTAGAATGGCAAATCATCGCTTTCAGAATCTTCAAAAGAAGAATCGTTTGCGGTTTCATTATTTACAGGTACATTTGCTTTTTCGGGAGTTGTATTGTTACTTGTTGTTGTGTTTTGTCCTCCTTGCGATTCTGGTTTTCCTCCTAACATTTGCATGTTGTTGGCTACTACTTCGGTGAAATATTTTGTTACGCCATCTTTTTCATAAGAGCGTGTTGTTATTTTTCCTTCTAAATAAAGTTGTGAGCCTTTTTTTACATATTGTTCTACAACTTTCGCCAAGCCTCTCCAAATAACAATATTATGCCACTCGGTAGTTGTTACTTTTTCTCCGTCTCTATTTTTATACGTTTCGCTTGTAGCCAAAGTAAAACGTGCTACTGGAACATCTTCTTTTACATACTGAATTTCAGGATCTTTCCCTACATTTCCTACTAAAATTACTTTATTTACTCCCATTTCTATCTTATTTATTTTATATAAAAATAAAAACCATTTGATGTTTTTTGGATCTAAAAAACATCAACGGTTTTGTTTAAACTTTCAAACTACAATATTAATAATTAATTAAAATTTTCAAACCTTTTTTTGTTTATTTTTTAGCAAAAAAGCGTCCAATAAAATTTTTGTTCTGTAATTTTTCTTTTTGTTCTAAATCTGTATCTGTTTCGTTATTTATGATCTGCCATATTTTTGTCCAACCAATGAATCCTCCTATATTACGATCGTCGATATAAATATCGGCATATATTTTTCGACTAATCACATTGGTATATTCTTCATCTGGCGAATTTTTATTGACTGCATAAAATTCAATACCATTTTTATGACAAAATTCGACCGCCTCATGCAACTCTTTTCCCGCTCTGTATGTCCATAATATAAGCAGATGACCTTGCTTTTGGAGCATTTTCAGTGTTTGAAAAGCAAACATATTTTCTTTGCCTATCGCAGGGTATTCGTGCGAAACTATTGTTCCGTCAAAATCTACGGCTATTATCATATCGTTATTTTTAATAAGGTCTTCTATCTGTTTGATGTTGCTTACACTATTCTGTAAATTTCACCAATTCAATAAGATACCGAAATTGTAAATAATTTTATCCAACGACTTTCTTAATAAAGTTTTTTTTGATTATTAAAAAAAAATCACTTTATTTGTTACACACAAATATATTACTAAAAAAGGGGCAAATCAAACTATTTTTTGTTTTTTTTGCTCGCTAATTCATAATCTCACAATGAACTTAAATGACATCATTATCGTAACCACCGAATCAATACCTGGCTATCACATTTCGGAAGTGATAGCAATCGTTACTGGTGGCACTATTCGGTCAAATAAAGAAGATGAAATATCGGAAATACATAAAATGATCGATTCTGAAAAAAGCAGTTATTTAGAGAAACACTATGCACTTGCTTTTAATCGAATGGTGGAAAACACAAAAAAATTTGGTGCTGACGGCATTGTAAACGTCCGATTTACGACTACTGCCCACACCGATGCTGCAGAAATATTAGTATACGGAACGGCGGTTAAATTAACAAAAAAATAATAATACTCGTTAAAAAACACAGCTACCACTTGCTTTATACAACTATCTATAAGTATTTTACTTAAGTACAAAATCATTAAATTTAAAATCGTACTCGCTTAACTGATAAAAACATGAAAACTTCAGATATGCAAACCATTGATTTACAAAAAGGTTTGGGCAAAATTCGTTTCGGAATAAACAAAAATGAATTAATAGAATTAATAGGAAAACCCGACGAAAAAGAACAGGAAGACGAAGTAGAATCATGGCATTACGATGAATTGGAGCTTTCCGTTTCGTTTGAAAAGTATGATTCGGATTGGGAATTACTTACTTTATCTGTAACCGATTCTGCCTATACTTTGGCGGAACATGCTTTGATAGGGCTCGCTCGGGCGAAAGTAATGGATTTATTAACAGTACTTAATTTGGGTGAGATGGAGTATGAAGATCTTTCGGAAAACGATGACGATAAACAAATTGCAATATACATCGAAGCGCAAGGTTTGAGCCTGTTTTTTGATAATAATATTCTACAAGAAATTCAGTGGGACATGCAATAAGCGATTTAAACGCTGGAGAAAAATATTTGAATATTTGCTTTTCGATAAATCATTGATTATAATCGTTTTTACACAAATGCATAAGTAGTATCAAAAAGATTGAAAAACTATTCTTGGTTCAAATATTTATCCAAAGTGCTCATTAGTGTTTGAATATGAATAGGTTTAGTAATATACGCATTACATCCTGCTTGCATGCTTAATTCTTTCTCATCCGAAAAAACATAAGCCGTTTGGGCTAAAATAATTAATTCAGAATTAAATTTTCTGATTTCTCTTGTTGCCTCGTAGCCATTTACTTTTGGCCGGCTTACCCAGGCCCTTAGTCTGTCTGGCTTGGGCATATAAATATCAGTAATAGCTGAGTAAATATTCCAGCAGGTTGTTTTTTCAGAAACTTCTTTCCTTGGCTCAAAAATTATTCTGACTGCCAGAATATCATATATTTCTTCGAATGGTACATTCTTGGTCTGCATCTTTTTCCAAATGGAATAGATGGACTTTGGT
>JAOZTL010000454.1 GCA_029942205.1 Bacteroidales bacterium
TGGCGAAAAACATCGCCCTCCAAGTTTAGCGATTATGTGCTAGCTTTTTAAAGTAACAACAAAGATCTCGATGTGTCTGTAAGACCTTCGAGATTTTTTATTTTTGAAATTAAACGTCAATGAGGATTAAAAAATATTTTCAAATGGTGAACACTTCTGCTTATTATACTAAATTGTGGTAATAATTATGATTCTAAAAATGATTTATTTTTTGTTTTATTGATACATTAAATACCTCCAAATTGATTAACGGCAGATACAACTAGTTGCACATCTTCGTCGGTCATTGTTGGGTATATAGGAAGGCTAAGTATTTGTTTGTGTATTTTTTCGGCAATTGGCAAGCTTAGTTCCTCCAATTCGGCATAGGCTTCTTGTAAGTGTGGAGGTATAGGATAGTGTATCAGGCTCTGGACATTTTTTTTGGTAAGGAATTTCTGCAATTGATTACGTGCCGTTGTTCGCACAACAAACACGTGCCACACCGATATGGATTCAAAATACACCTGTGGCAACACAATTTTTGGGTTCCGAATATTGTCCAAATAATAAGTTGCGATTTGTTGTCTTCTCTCATTTTCTTTGTCGAGATGCTTTAATTTCACCCGTAACACAGCCGCCTGTATTTCGTCCATTCGGCTGTTTATTCCTTTATATTTATTGTAGTATTTTCGGTGCGATCCATAGTTTCTCAATGCTCTTATGGCATTGGCAAGCGTGCTGTCGTTGGTGGTGATTGCACCTGCATCGCCAAGTGCGCCTAGGTTTTTTCCTGGATAAAAGCTAAATCCCGCTGCATCGCCTAAGTTTCCTGCTTTCCTATCGCCAAAGCTCGCTCCGTGTGCTTGTGCTGCGTCTTCGATCACCAAAAGATCGTGATTTTTGGCTATCGTGTTTATTTCTCGCATGTTGGCGCACTGTCCGTAGAGGTGCACTGCCAGAATGGCTTTTGTTTTGTAATTGATTTTTGGTAATAATTGTTCGCCATTCAGGTTGTAGGTTTCCAGCACGGGCTCAGACAAAACAGGCACTAAATCATTTTCGCTAATTGCCAAGATGCTAGCAATGTAAGTATTTGCTTGCACAATAATTTCGTCTCCATTCTTCAGCAAGCCGAGTTCTTTGTAGGCTCTAATAATCAAGCGCAAAGCATCCAGCCCATTAGCCACAGCAATACAATGTTTTGTACCAACATAATTGGCATATTCTCGCTCAAACGCTTTTCCTTCTTTCCCAAGCAGATACCAGCCCGAATCGAGTACTCGTGCAATGGCCTCATCCATTTCGACACGGTACTGTTCGTTTATGCTTTTTAAATCTAAAAACGGAATCATACGGATTTTTCTATTGATTATTTTCTATTGATTATTTGGCTTACGCATGAGTACAAAGCCTATTCATAAAAGTCATTCTCTAACTATCCAGTTGCGCAAGCACATCAAAAAGGTTGCAGACCTAGACGGTATCAATAAAATTTCGTTCGGTTCTATTAAATAGTACCACTCCTATAAGCAACAAAATTACCATAAATGAAAAGCTATACGCCAAATACCCCCAGCTGAATGTTCCTGTGCCCAAGAAACCATAGCGAAATGCTTCCACAATAGGGCTTACAGGGTTTGCAAGTACATAAATACGCCATTGCTCTGGAATTTCGGACAATGGATAAATAATAGGGCTGGCATACATCCAAAGTTGCACTCCGAAGCCTACCAAATTGGTCAGATCTCTGTATTTTGTTGTCAGCGACGAAATAATAATTCCGAAGCCTAAGCCTAAACCTGCCAGCAAAATCAATAATAACGGAAAAACGAGAATCTCAGGTTTTATCGTAATACTTGCGCCTTGAATGTAATAGTATCCCACAAACAACAAAAAGAACGAAAACTGGATACCAAATTTAATCAAATTAGAAATAACAACGGAAATCGGAATGACCAAGCGAGGGAAATAAACTTTCCCAAAAATATGTGCATTGGCAACAAATGTGTTTGATGTGGATTGTAAACAGTCGGCAAAATACGACCAAACGACAATGCCTCCCATGTAAAAAACCAAATGCGGCAAGCCATCGGTTGGAATTTCGGCAATTCGCCCAAAAACAATCGTAAACATAATGGTAGTCATCAATGGCTGAATAATAAACCACAATGGTCCCAATACAGTTTGTTTATAGCGAGAAACAAAGTCGCGCCGAATAAGCAGCAGAATCAAGTCTCGGTATTGCCATATTTCGTTAAAGTCGATTTGCAGTAAGCTTTGTTTTGGTTTGATGACCATCGACCATTTTTCTGTCTCACTCATTCTTTTGCTCTTATCGTTATTGTTTGGTTTATCCAGCAAGGGATTTTGTACGTGTCGCCTATTTTATAGCCCTGAAAAAAAACATCTTCTTTTGATGGAAAATATGCAGAATAATATCGCATCAACTCCTCTGCTTTGTTCGTAACTTTTGGATCTACTTGTTTTGCTTTTTCAAACATGTCTACCGCTAGGCAGTACATTAGTTGTTGCGTAAAATTGCCTTCTTGCTTACATGTTTGTAATGCGGCGGTATAAATTTTTCCTTTCAGCAAATAAGCCTTTCCCCAGTTTGGTCTCCGTTCGATAGCTCTTTCTATATACGACGAAGCTTGGCTATAATCGTTCAAATAGGTATACGTAACAACTGCTAAATTATAATAATACACACTTTTTTGTCGATTATCATTCGACAATTCAACGGCTTTCAACAAATAAATCGATGCTTGCTCATAAGATTCTTGCTCGATATAATACTTTGCAACATCATAAGCGATTTCTGCCATCGGTTTGTTTTCAAAAATAAGAAAACTTGTTTGTAAAAACAAATTTGAACTCACACAATTTATTGCTTTCTGCAAATAATTTATTTCCTTCGCTAAATTGATATTTCTAGGATCTTTCAAGAATGATTCTGAATAATTCTCTTCGATCTCAAAACAAGAAGTAACCTTACTCCTACTCAAATCTTTTTGTAATATTAAGGCAGCATTTTTCAATTGTTTTAAATCATCAGCGGGTACGGTTTCTGTTGTTTGCAAATCGATCAATCGGCGTGCACGCAAATAGTTTTCGAGCAAATCGGCTTGCGTGCATCGTTTTGCTTCATATAATTTTCGCTTATTCTTGAAGAAATAAACCAACACGGCAGGCTCGCTTTTTTGTTTTTGCAAACGTACCGATTCTTCAAACAAAGAATCGATCATAGTAATTTCCATTTTCTTGTATTTCTGCAAATCCAAAGCCTTTCGTCCAAGCACAAAGCCTTTTTCGGCAAAATACAGAATCCGCTCATCGTATAATCGCAAAAGAGTATCTACATAAGCCGCTTTTTTTTGTAAATCGTCTGTTTTCGTAATTTTGTTTTTATACAAATCTA
>JAOZTL010000455.1 GCA_029942205.1 Bacteroidales bacterium
TAATTGTGATTTAGAAAATGAATTATTTTTTGTTTGTTTTTATTCATAAAATTCTGCATAGCCTGTGTAATGGAATAATTTCATGAGTAAAAACAGGTAGAAAAGAAACGTTTTAAATTTATAATTATGATAGTATTTCAGTATAAGTCTATATTATTCAATAAAATACAGAATTATTAATGTGAGCTTAATTTTGTCCACATCCTTACTTATTCAAACAGCCCATTCACCAAATCATCATTCGCCAAATTTGGAAGCGTTACTTTCAGGTTTGGATTTTCGGCCATTGCACGTTTGACAGCAAAAGTAGCTCCTTCGTTTCGAGCCCAGCTACGCCGTGAGATGCCATTATTCACGTCCCAATAAAGCATCGATTTTAATCGTCGATCGGCATCATTGGAGCCATCCAGCACCATGCCAAAGCCGCCATTGACCACTTCGCCCCAACCAACGCCGCCGCCATTGTGTATCGATACCCATGTTGCGCCTCGAAACGAATCACCAATCACGTTCTGTATCGCCATGTCGGCTGTGAAGCTCGATCCGTCGTAAATATTCGATGTTTCACGGTAGGGAGAATCCGTACCCGACACGTCGTGATGATCACGCCCCAAAACGATAGGCGCAGATATTTCGCCTTGCTTGATTGCTTGATTAAATGCTTCGGCTATTTCCATGCGCCCCTCGGCATCGGCATACAATATTCGGGCTTGCGAACCGACTACGAGCTTGTTTTTTCCTGCTTCTCGAATCCAATGGATGTTGTCTTCCATTTGGCTTTTGATTACTTTGGGCGATTGATTAGCAATACGTTGCAACACATTTGCGGCTATTTTGTCGGTTTTTGCCAAATCATCGGGATTACCCGATGTACACACCCAGCGGAAAGGTCCAAAGCCATAATCAAAAAACATGGGACCCATGATGTCTTGCACATAACTCGGATACTTGTAGCTACCGTCAGGCTTAAAAATATCAGCCCCTGCCCTACCCGATTCTAATAAAAATGCATTTCCGTAATCGAAGAAATACGTGCCTTTTGCTGTGTGTTTATCAATCGTAGCCATTTGGCGACGTAGCGATTCTTGTACTTTTTCACGAAATAAGTCTGGTTTTTCGGTCATCATCTCATTCGATTCCTCCAGCGATAATCCCACGGGATAATAACCACCCGCCCACGGATTATGCAACGAAGTTTGGTCTGATCCCAAATCAATATAAATATTTGCTGTATCAAAATGCTCCCAAACATCCACAATGTTTCCATCGTAAGCAATCGACACAATTTCTTTATCATTTTTAGCTTTGCGTACACGTGTTGCCAATTCGTCCAAATCGCTAATTACTTCGTCCACCCAGCCTTGCTCATGGCGTTTCCATGTTGCTTTGGGGTTTATTTCGGCACAAACGGTAATTACGCCTGCAATATTTCCCGCTTTAGGCTGTGCGCCAGACATGCCACCCAATCCCGACGTAAGAAATAATTTTCCTCGTAAATCAGTTTCGCCTTCTTTTAGCATTTTCCGTCCGCCATTCAGCACCGTTAGCGTTGTTCCGTGCACGATTCCTTGGGGACCAATGTACATAAACGAGCCTGCCGTCATTTGTCCGTATTGCGTTACGCCTAAAGCATTAAACCGTTCCCAGTCATCTTGTTTGGAGTAATTAGGAATCATCATTCCGTTGGAAACCACCACACGAGGTGCGTCTTTGTGCGAAGGAAACAAGCCCATCGGATGACCAGAATACATGACCAATGTTTGTTCGTCTGTCATTTCGGATAAGTATTGCATCACCAAGCGGTACTGTGCCCAGTTCTGAAAAACAGCTCCATTGCCGCCATAAGTAATCAACTCCTCGGGATGCTGCGCAATAGCATAGTCTAAGTTATTCTGAATCATCAGCATGATGGCTGCCGCTTGCTTGGTGTAATGGGGATATTCATGTATCGAGCGTGCATGAATGGTGTAACTCGGACGGAAACGGTACATGTAAATGCGCCCGTATTTTTGCAACTCATCAGCAAATTCGGGAGCTAACACCACATGATGCTTAGGATCAAAATAGCGCAATGCATTTTTTAAGGCTAGTTTTTTTTCTTCTTTCGTAAGAATGTCTCTTCGCTTAGGGGCATGGCTTACGTCCATATCTAAAGCTAGCAATTCGGGTAATACTTCTGGTATTCCTGCTTTTATTTCTGCTTTAAATTCTTTATTAATTATATTATTTTTTGTCATTTTTTTGATTTTATATCGTAATTAACGTTATTATTTTGAGATCTTAACTGAAATATAAAAAAAACAATTCATTCAAATTTACATGTTATTAATTACTATTTTTTTTCTCTGATTATCAACAATTTAATTTCTATTAATAAACCCAAATAGCATCCTAATTCGCAATGATATTTTTGATTGTCCAAAATTACTCTTTTTTCATTAAAAATGGAACAAAAAACACGAAAAGAATTAGCTTGTTTTTTACTAAGGAACATAAATTAAATAAGCTATAATATTAGGCGAACTTGCGTTGTCCTTTAACGACTTAAAAAATCGGACAATGGTACTGCTATTAAAGGATAAATGAACGAGTACAACTGTTATGTGTTATTTAATTTGCGCTACTAAGCATCTACATGTAATTAAATGATACTTTTTTATTTTAAAATAACTTACATGTTGTTTATTACAATATATTTATACAAATGCGTAAGCAACATTAAATAGCACGAAGTGCTGAGACTAAACCATCTGGATATTTATTTTATTTCCTGAATAATTCTATTTTTCGGAATTTTGTATTACATTTATCATTTGAAACACACACAACAGTTTGTATCAGCTCTTTTTTAGTGTTTTTTGATTCTTCCTTCCTCAGAAAATTCTGAAAAACCTAGCCACCACACACATATTCGTGCGTCATGCAAACAAACAAATTCATTGATCTAAATTTACAATAATTCGTTAAGTTTTTATATATACTTAATTTACAGAGAATTAAAAAATCTATATTTTAATTTATAATTCATATTATTCAATAAAAATCAATGTTATGAGAAAATTTTTAATTATAATTTTATATACATTAATTTCAAATTTTGTATTTGCTCAGCTTAGTATTTATGATCTTCAATACACAACAGTAAGTGGAGATGGTTCTTATCCATCTTTATACAATGGACAAATTATTACAACCGAAGGTATTGTTACAACAACCGATTATTTAGGTGGTCGGTATTTCATCTCTTCTTCAGAAGGAGGAGCTTGGAATGGAATTTTTGTATATGATAACAACTATTCTCCAACAATTGGAGATAATGTTTTGATTACTGGATTGCTTACCGAATATGAAGGAAATACGGAGATAAAAAATTTAACTTCATTCGAAGTG
>JAOZTL010000456.1 GCA_029942205.1 Bacteroidales bacterium
ACCCACTAGTTTGTAATCTTCAAACAAATCGTTTGCTCCCAACTTAAAGAACATGTTGAAACCTGGATTGAAATAGAAAGGCCCCCCCGTAAATAACTGATACGAAGCATTCAAGAAGCCAAAATCAATCTGCGACACCAGTTTATCGGTATAAAAGGAGGTGAGGTAAATGCGCTGCTCGGGCAGTTTGGAGTTTTCTTCGTGCTCCTTTTCCACAAAGGCACTGTCTTGATTCACCAAGTGGTATGGAATAGATTTTTCTGTCTCAAACACGTACTGGTTGATGTCGTACAGTAAGCTATCTGGATGCTGAATATTGGTGCGAGCCAATCGGGCGATGCTGTCGGCTATTTGTTGCTCGTATTCTCTCTGTCTTTGTTCGGCATGCAGCAGGCTGTCCTTTTGACGGAGCATTTGGCTGTGCGTATTGCGGTAGGAGGTGGGCTGATAATTACCACCAAAGGAAAACTTGTTGCCGTTGTATGGCGTGCGATACAAGCGGTAGCGTTTGTCTACAAACAAGAAATCGGCAATGCTGTTTGCTTCAAAGTTGATGTCGTAAGCATCAATGTTGCGAGCATAATTACTGATAGGGTATTGTGCCGACACGTAGCGGTAATGTACCATGGTATCGACATGGCTGATGGTGCTGTCGTAACTGGCTAAGTGCCTGTTGAGTATGCCATTGTCATCGCTCAGGAAAGAGTACACGTTGTGGCGAACGCCCATCGCTTGGGTTTCGTCGTCGTATGGCGTGTTGGTGATACGAGCCAATAGAGGGTTTTTGTTTTTATAATCGTAAACGAACAAGTCGTAAGAGTATCCGAATGGAGCATGTTCTTTTTTCTCGAAAGTAATGGTGTCCGATAATCGGTTGGAAGAGAAAATAATTTTCTTTGATTTCTCGACAAAATGCGGATCGATGTCGTCGGCTAAGTCTTTGGTGATTTGTTGGCTAGAACCTGATAACAAGCGGTAGACAAAAATATCGGTTTGCCCTGCCAATACTGCCGAAAATACCATTTGCTGCCCATCGTCGGAATAGTCGAAGCTTAGTATTTTGTCGTAATAAGGCAAATTACGCTGGATTATTCTCTTATCTTCGAGCTTGTAGGTGTACATTACCAGCTTGCCTTGTCGCTCGACAATGAAGGTGAGTTGCTTGCTGTTTGGATGCCAGTCGATTACAGGGTACGAGTAGTCTACCAATTGCTCCAGCTTATGTTCAAAGCGTTTGATGCGTTTGCGCTTGTCCGTTTCTGAGTCATACAACCACACGATGCGTTTCCCCTTCAAATTGGTGGTGTAGGCAATGTACCTATTATCAGGGCTAATCTTGATCTGATCGTATACTCGCTTCTTTCGGGTGCGATGCACTTCTTGGCGCTTGTCGGGCAGCTCTTGGTTTACCGACTCTGACTCGTAGCGATTCTTGAAAAATTGAATCCAGCTTGGGGTGATGTTTTTTATCGATTCGCCAATCACAAACAAAAAGCCATTCTCGATGTTTTTGTTGATCTTGGTGAGGTACACAATGTCGGGAATTGTGCGTTTGCCGTAAGTTTCGGCTAGAAAAAACCAAATGGAATGCCCTACGTAGGCAGCGTCTTTACCTGTCAAGTGATTGAACTTCTCGTACTTACCACTCAAAATGCCGTCTTTTACTTTGTTCTCTATTTCGGTATTCCAGTATTCGGATACGTACGAAATTAAGCCTTCGATGTACCAATCGGGCAGTGTGAGTAGGGTAGAGCTAGTGATATTTTGCCCGATTGAGCCTCCATACAGCATCTCGTCGATAATGACACGTGCAATGGCTTTGGCTATTTGCTTCTCAAAACTGCGGTGATCGCCTTCGTAGTACAAAAAAACTTTGTTACGAATAATTTCGGTTACACCGCCAATATTATGGTCGTCATTTCCCGATAATAGCCCGATGTTACTTTGCTTAAACTCCGATTGCCGATTATAAATAATAAAAATCATACGCTTGCGTAGGCTGTATCCAAAAATATTTTCTATCTCTAACAACTTGTTGTCGATTACTTTGGAGGCATATTGAGCCAATAATTTACCATCACGATAAAAATAGGTATCGAAACGATCGAATCGGTAATATTCCCAAACAAAGTGGTTGTACTGTACTCTGTTTTTACCAAAATTCATTTGATGACCATTGTAAAATTGGGCTTCGACATTGCTTGGTAAGAGTACGAATAATAGGACGATTATGATTAATTGCTTGATATTCATTGATTTCTGGTTTTATTTCAAAACTAAAGATAAATCAAAATTACCAAAATTACATTAAAAAAAAATAAAATTATTTATATTTATTGATTATCAGTATTTTATAGCTTTTTGAGCAACTTAGAAGCAAAATAGCTTGCTGTCATAAAAATATTTTTTTATACATTTACGTTTGAAATTAAATAATCAGTTCCGTAAGTGGTCGAAGACCTTATTATATAAATGTCGGAGAAACATTCATTGAATCGAAGACCTTAAAAACAATCAAACAATGAGAAAAATATCATATTTATTAGCATTTATTGTAGTTTTTACTACATCGCAAACCGTGAGTTCGCAAGTTAAATTTGAAAAATTAGAACATAATTTTGGAAAAATTAGAGAAGATGGAGGGGTAGTTACTTACAAATTCAAATTCACGAATACTGGCAAAAAGCCTGTAGTGATTATGAAAGTAAATGCATCGTGTGGTTGTACTACTCCCGAATGGACACGCTCGCCTATTAAGCCGAACCAATCGGGCTACGTGAGTGCAGCATTTAATCCTACTAATCGCCCAAATACTTTTGCCAAAACCATACAAGTATGGACAAGCGATCAGAAAGCTTCCATTACGCTGACAATAAAAGGAGACGTGATTCCGAAACAAAAAACGGTGGTAGATCAATACCGTTTCAACATGGGAGGCTTGCGCCTGAAAGCCAATCACATCGCTTTCACTACCGTGTACAACGATCAAGTGAAAACAGAGGAATTGGAAATTATCAATACGTCAAAAAAAAATCTTATAATAGAATTTGCAAATGTTCCTGCGCACATTACCCTCCAAGCAGTGCCCAAAGTGCTTGCTCCTAATAAAATTGGGAAAATAAAAGCTTCCTATAATGGTAGTAAAGTAAACAATTGGGGATACGTAAATAGTAGGGTGTATTTAAAAATTAACGGAAAAGCAGACAATTCGTACCGCTTATCGGTGAATGCAACCATAAAAGAAAACTTTTCTAAATTAAGCAAGCAGGAATTGGCAAATGCGCCGATCATGGATTTCAAAGAAAAAGAATTTAATTTTGGGACGCTTACGCAAGGCGAAACAATAACGCACGAGTTTAAGTTTACTAG
>JAOZTL010000457.1 GCA_029942205.1 Bacteroidales bacterium
ACTTCAATAGTTCGTTAAGTTTTTCTGTAATTACCTAATAGCCAGTTTGATAAATAATAAATATTTATTTGGATATTAGCACTCGCAAGCGACTGTTTATCAGTAAAATAATTATAAATTTAACGAAGTGTTGTAAGACTTTCTTCTTTTTCACTTTCATTAATTGCCTCGTGGTAACAATCTCGGCACAAAGGTTCATAGATTTCTTTTTCACCCACAACTACTAAATTGTCGTCTGCCGATAAGCGGTGTGAGTGATGAGCCAGATTTCCACAACGCATACAAATGGCGTGTACTTTGGTTACATACTCGGCTATTGCAAATAAAGCAGGCATAGAACCAAAAGGCTTTCCTTGAAAGTCCATATCCAGTCCTGCAACAATTACTCGTACACCTTTATTTGCTAATTCGTTGCACACGTCTACTAATTGATTGTCAAAAAATTGAGCTTCGTCGATACCTACGACTTCGATATTCTCGGAGAGCGCAAGTATGTCGATTGATTTTGCGACAGGTGTAGAATGAATCGAATTGGCATCATGCGATACCACACGCATTTCAGAATAGCGTTTGTCTATTTTTGGTTTAAATATTTCGACTCGTTGTTGGGCAATTTTTGCTCGTTTCATTCGTCGAATGAGTTCTTCGGTTTTGCCCGAAAACATAGAGCCTGATACGACCTCGATCCAGCCTCTTTTTTTTGTTCCGCTTATTGGATTTTCAAGAAACATGAGTTAATTATGGTTTGATGGTTGATATTTTTTTTCTCTGCAAAAATAAAATTAATGCTGGGCATTGCCTAAAAAATGAACAATTATCTCACAATTATTATGAAAAAATAATAGAGAGCGTAAGATATACTGAAATGCTATCCTAAATTATGAATTTAAAACGTTTCTTTTCTGCCTGTATTCACTCATAAAATTATTCCATAACACAGGCTATGCAAGAATTTTATGAATAAAAACAAACAAAAAATAATTCATTTTCTAAATTACAATTATAACAGCAATTCAGTATACATCAAAAAAGGAAGCAGAGCTATTCACCAATAAGAATCATTCCGCTCCAGTCCATCGGCAGTTCACCATTTCTTATTTGCTGTAATTTAGCTTCCCGAAGTGCATCAGCATACGACTTTCCCGAAAGTACTTGCGCATAAAAATCAAGCATGAGATCTTTCGTTTTTTCATCATGAATTTTCCACAACGAAGCAATAATGTTGGGTACACCAGCAAAAATAAATGCACGAGGAAGTGCCAATACACCTTCACCTTTCACGATTTGCCCCGTGCCTGTTTTGCAAGCACTTAGCACCACCAAGTCGGCATCGGGCTTTAGTGTGAAAATCTCGCCTAAATAAACAAATCCATCGTTGGTAACATTCGTGTCTAAATCGATATTCTGATACAAAAACAAACCTGATAATTCAGGCATTTTCCGTGAAGAATACCCATGCGTAGCAATATGCACAATAGCATAGCCTGTTTGTATTTGTTTCTTTAGCGTGAGTTCATTGGCTTTTTTTCGAGTAAAAACAGAAGCACGTTTACCTTTAAGCACAAAAAGATTTTGAATACCAAGCACTTCTATTTCTGAGTAAGGTAAAGGCTTTAGGTTGTTTCCATCTCTCAATTCGCCATAATTGCTACGCAAAGTCTCGTTGTAGCGCATTGGGTTTTGCGCATCAATTTCGGTATTTTCGGCAAATACTGGCGCAAAGCCAAGAAAGCTAATTTCCTTACTTTGGGGCGAGCTCCTGCTTCGTAGCCACAAAAACACCGAATAATTGTAGCTAACAGCAACACTTTCGATTAAAAACTCCACCGCACCATTCTGTACTCGACAAATAGCTTCAAACGGAATTTGGCTTAATTCGCCATCAGGAATAACGATAAGCTTATCGATGCCTTGCATTTGCTCATCAAAAGGCGACAATAAGAAGCTATACATTTCTTGGGCTAGTTGTTTTTGTTTGGACGAAGCAATTTTTATACTTTTGTAGTATTCAAGCAGTAAGCGATCGAAATATTCAAACGCTAATTTCTCGCTTATTTCTACCGAATTTTTTCTAATAAAAACGGCATATAAATAAGCATCCGTTTTGAAGTAAGCCACAAGTGCCTCTGTATCGTTTAGTTGCTGTTGAATAGCTTTGTAGTTTATTGGTTCAAATAAATCTTTGCTTACCAAATCATTATTTTGTAGAGCAAAGCTCAAATTAAAAGCCTGTATGCGATACTGAAACAAATTCTCTTGTAATTCTTTTTTCCGCAAAGGATCGAGATTTCGTTTCAATGCTAAAAGTTCATTTTCTGTTTGTCTTATTTTTTGTAATAATTGAATTTGCTGCGATGCTTTTTTGTTATTATCGGTCAGCAAAGCCGTTTGATGTACCTCTGCATTAAGCTTAAAAGCAGTAGATTGGGTAATAAACCGCACGAAATAATCTAAATATTTAGGATCGCTAGTTTGTTGGTATGCATGGTAGCTGGCACGAATGCCTATGTGCGCCAAATCGTGGTATTGGTTGGCTAAGTAAGTATCGTTACCACCAATGAGAGTCGCATCCCGATGCCGAGCAACAAGCGTATCGCTGAGCATCGAATAAGCAATACTACGCTCCATAGCAGCATGTTGCTTACTTTGCTGAGCAAATTCATAATAATATTTTGCCAGTAACATGGTGTTTGTATACCCAATGTAATCGTCGGAGAAATCGCTGGCTTGAGACATGCCATAATGTATATCGTCGGGCTTTTTGTTTAAAAAAATACACAAATTCAGTTCGATGTACCACGTTGCTTGCTCAAAATGCTCCCGTTGCGCAGCAATGGCAGCCATGTCGGTATGTATTTTTATATTTCGTGGATTGTATTCTTTTGCTTTTTGATAATAGAACAAGGCCGAATCGATAAGCCCTTGACGGGAAAAGTTTTGTGCTAAAAAAACGTATGTTTCACTTTTAACGGATTCTTTTGGTGCAAAATTTTGATTCATAAAAGCCTCCAGTTTCCGAAATGTCTTATCCGCTTCGGCATATTTTTGTTGCTGTGAGTATACTCTGCCTTTATTCGATAAGATGGAGAGGTACGTTAGTTTTTGTTTTTTCATAAACCGATGACGAGTGATGAGACTGTCTGCCCATTCGGCATATTCTTGAGCCAAATCGAGCTGTTGCATCTCCAAAGCATTGTTTGCCATATTGTTGGCTGCGACTATTCGGTTTTCTGTTCCATAAGGAATAATGGAAAACATATCGAGTGCTTTCTTATTATATGCCAATGCCAAAGGAATCTGTCGAGTGTCGTGCATCAGTGTCGCAAAAGTGAGGTACAAGTGCGCCATATCATATTGAA
>JAOZTL010000458.1 GCA_029942205.1 Bacteroidales bacterium
ACAACCGTGAGCCAATTTCCTTGAACTTCGCCCAATTCAGAAAGTAAATTTTTACGTGCAACTGCAAATAGTTCTACAAACGAGACATAAATCATAACACCTGCCGAAAATCCCAAGCTAATCGAAAGTACTTTTTTGTTGGTACGTTTCGTGAAAAATGCCATTGCGCTGCCTATTCCTGTTGATAAACCAGCGAATAACGTTAATCCTAAAGCATAAAGTATGTTTGCATTACTGAGATCCATAAATGTAATTTTAAAATGCAAAAATAATCTTTTTTATTTAGATAACCAGTTTTATTTTTTGTTTATTTTCGTACTTTTATTTAGATTTTAAGAATATTAGTATAGTTAATTTATTGATTATCAGTCTTAATTATCTTATTTTTATTTGGTTTAAATAAGAAAAATAAAAGACTTATCTTTGTTTTATAATTTAATTAAGGTCTTCTGCTTTTTAATGTTGCTTACGCACCTGGGTAAGCTTATTATAATTGGTAATTTGTTGAAGTGTGAATGTACCATTAATTTTATTTGTCTATTGTCAATGGTTCGTTAAGTTTCTGTATGTATTTGATTTACAGGAAATTGAAAAGCATTGTATGTTTAAGATAAGTCGTTGAAAATCTGTTTTTTAATTCATAATTTAACGAGTCTTGTATTGTATAATTTAAAAATAATAACAATAATATGAAAACAATATATTTAAGTATCAGTTTTTTGTTGGTTATCTTTTTTGCATTAAATGCTCAAGACAATATTAATTTTCATTATTTTAGTGTAATTTCCATTAATGGCGATACGGTGAATTTATCTGATTATTCAGGTACAAAAATCTTAGTTGTAAATACTGCTTCAAAATGTGGATATACCAAACAGTATAAGGATTTACAAGAATTGTATAGTAAATACAAATCACAAAATTTCGTAATTATTGGATTTCCTGCCAATAATTTCAGAAAGCAAGAGCCAGGAACTAATGCCGAAATAAAAGAATTTTGTTCAAAAAATTATGGCGTTTCGTTTCCTATGATGGCTAAAATTTCGGTAAAAGGAGACGATATTCATCCTGTTTATGAATGGCTTACAAAAAAGAGTGAAAATCAAGTAATGGACAGTGAAGTCGCATGGAATTTCCAAAAATATTTGATTGATGAAGAAGGCAATTTGGTCGATTTTTTTCTTTCCAAAGTGAAGCCGACAAGTACAAAAATTACTAATTGGATAGAAGGCAAATAGGTATTTTAGGAATCTTTTATCGTATATTTTTTTAAGGTTATCCAATTAGGGACGGCTTTTTGTTTGGGTTTTCTTCCATACAAATAGTCGTCCATTTTTAGTGCAATTCGTCTGAAAGTACTTGTTTTATTTAGTCCGATTCTTACAGCATTATGGATTAAATTATTTTCATGGGAATAAGGACAAGCTACAATACATTTTCCACAATCCGTACCAATTACTGTCCAATAAGTAAAACAGGCTTCTTGATTTATTTGCCAGCGTATCGCACCATTAATCTCTTCTCTATCAATAAAGGAAATTGCTTTACTTGGACAAACATCAGCACATTTTTTACAAATCGTACAAAAATCTAGCACATTCGGATTTGTTGTGCGCTTGTCTGTTAATAGCTCTATTTCCGTAGTAACAACGCCGATTCGTACCCGAGGACCTAATTCGGGTGTCATCAATAAACCCATGCGTCCGATTTCTCCCAATCCCGCATCACGAGCCACAAGTGGCGCAACCACACGGTAGTTTCCGTCGATATGCGCTCGTGCCGAATAGCCTAAATTTCGTAATAATTGAGCCAACTGAATAGCAATGTTGCCTGCATTTAAGTATTGTTGAGCTGACTCCATCAGGGTAGGACTGTCTGGAGCAGATGCCATCATCGTTGGGTTCATTTCTACCGTAAATGCGATGCCGAATGGGTGTGTACAATTCACTTTTTGCCCATAATCCACGCCACGTCCAATGGTGCTATACCAATGATAATCTTGCATTTGAGTAATTCCTATGCTGATAACTCCCAAGGATTTTGCCCATGATTTCAGGAATAAAATAAGCTTATCATTATCTAAAATAACTTTTTTTTGAGCAACTGCACCTGTTACTGCCGAAGCTAATTGCGAAACCGTAAAAAAAGAAGCGTCGGCAGCTGCAAATGATAATGGATTGTATTTTAGAGAATTAGGGGACATTAGCCCAGGTTTCTTTCTGAAAATATTGTCTTTTTTTTCTTTATCTCTATTTTTTGAATAATACTGGTTATAATGCTCTGTATCAGGAATTAATAATGCTCTCGAAAACATTATATCTCGTTCATCGATACGTTTTTGTGGATTATCGTTGCCTATTTTAAATTTGTGTGGATCAAAAATGAAGATGAAAAGAGTAAGAAGTAAACTTGTAATTAATAATGAAATATTATAATAAAAGACTAAATTTTCTGGTAAAATAAAACTTGCAAAAAAGAAAAAACTGGGTAAAAAGAATAGAATTAATCGTTTAGCTGCACGATATTTTTTCTCTTGTATGGATGTCCAAATTGCATAAAAAACAGCTATTATCCATGAACTGCCTAGTATGTAGGTGATTATGGAAATAATTCTTTCTGAAATCATAGAGTCTTATTTAAGTGTAAAAAATCGGATAATGATTGAAGAATTGTTATATTTGCTTGTTTTAGTTTATATTCGTTGTGGTGTCCATGTGAAAGTAAAATGCTTGAAATACCCACGTGCTGGGCTACTTCGTGGTCATGTAGTGTATCTCCTATAAGAATTATTTCTGATAGCGGAAGGTTAATTTTTTGAATTAATCGTTCTGCATTTTCGATTTTTCCGTGTGCATAATGATCTTGTAGTCCACAAATTAAAGAAAAATAATTGTCTATTTTATAATTTTTCAGTTCTATAAGCAAAGCATCTTGTTTGCGAGCAGACAAAATAGACTGTTCGATACCTTGCTGTTTGATGAAATTTAAAATATTTTTGGTGTCAATATGTAAATCGCATTCTTTTTGTCTTTTGTTATATGTTTTTATAAATTCAGTTCCTAGTTTCTCAAAGCTTTCTTTATTAAAATCAAAACCTGCTCTTTGGTAATAATCTTTGACGGGAAAATCGAAAATTTCTCTATATTTTTCTGTCGTTAATGGTTTTATTTGTCTGTTAATCAGCATATTATTGATAATATCTACACAAAACCATAAATCGTCGAGTAGTGTTCCGTTATAGTCCCAAATAATATGTTTGAATTAAGTACATGACAAAAAATTAAATATATTAAATTTGTTTTTCATTTCCCT
>JAOZTL010000459.1 GCA_029942205.1 Bacteroidales bacterium
AATCAGATGAAAAGAATATTTTTTATTAGTATTTTATTCTGGATGATGGCGGCTTGTACATCATCAGAAACAACCAACGAAAATATCGAAGAGCAGGAAGTACAAAAAATAAAAGACAGTATCCCCGCGACGAATGTGCGTGAGGCTGTTGTCGATTATACTTCAGATAAAATATTCGATGCATTTCATTTTCGATCCGATGAACAAGTGGCTTATGTGAAAGATAATGGAATTTTATTTCTGGATTTAGAATTTAAAACAGCTCAAATTTTTGAAGAAGAATTAAGTGTTTTTAATTTAGTTTTTTCAGAAGATGGGCAAACGATGTTTTACACCGTAGTTTTGCCAGCAACTGATGATAAAGAAGAACGATTGGGATTGAAAAAAGCTGTTTTTTCTGAGGATAAACTTACTGTGTCTTTTATCGCTGATTTAGAGCGAGATCCAAATAAATTAATAACAAGTACTTATATGGAAACGGCAAAAATAGAGCTTAATGGAGAAACTATTTCTATTGAGTGTAATTTTGTTTGGGATATGTTTACTTTTGGTTCATCAATAGCTGTTGATACAGAAAGTGGTAAAGTCGAATATTATAAAGATGAAAATATTTTGGATGAAGATTACTATGAAGAGAATTCATCGGAAATTATGGATCAAATAGAAAATGTTGAAATCGATAGTGTGTATGATTTATTTCGTATTCAAGATGGAGATTCGCTAAGGATAACGAATACAGCAGCGATTGAACGAGATGAACCAGAATATCCAGATCCAATTAGTTTTAAATTATCGCCTGATGGCAGACGGTTATTTTGTACAGTAATGACAGGCATGGGAGATTTAGCACATGGACCAGGTTTTTTGATTAATTTGGACGGTTCGGGGCAAACTATTTTGCAAAACGACGCATTAGGAATGCTTTATAAACGTTACGTATGGATTTATGACACAAGTAATTTAGTTTTTTTGAAAAATGACAATACACTTTGTTTATATAAAGAAAATGAAATTTTTGAAGCAGACAAGAATGTTTCGTACTTTTGTTTGAAACCCCAAAACAAATAATTTGAGTGAACCTGTAAGCAACATCAAATAGATAGAAAACCTTAATTACTTAAAAAATATGGCATTAATAAAATCAATATCAGGAATACGTGGTACTATTGGAGGAGTTCCAGGTGAAGGCTTGAGCCCGTTGGACGTTGTTAAGTTTACCTCTGCTTATGGATTGTGGATCAAAAAAAATACACAGGCAGAAAAAACTACTATTATTGTTGGGCGTGATGCTCGCATATCTGGAGAAATGGTCAATCATTTTGTATTGGCGAGTTTAGCTAGTGTTGGAATTCATACTATCGACTTGGGAATGGCGACAACACCAACGGTAGAATTGGCAGTAACGGATAAAAAGGCACAAGGTGGAATTATTATCACTGCGAGTCATAATCCAAAACAATGGAATGCACTCAAATTACTGAACGAAAAGGGTGAGTTTTTATCCGCATCAGATGGCGATGAATTATTAGCAATTGCCGATGCTGGAGATTTTATGTTTTCAGAAGTGGACGTTTTAGGTCAATTTGAAAATGATTTCTCTTACGATCAAACTCATATTGATCATGTACTTGCTTTGCCTTTAGTTGATGTAGATGCCATTATGGCAGCAAATTTTACGGTAGCAATTGATGCTGTAAATTCGGTAGGAGCAACGATTATTCCTGATTTGCTTGCACAATTGGGTGTTGCCAAAGTGATTGAACTTTACTGTGAGCCTAATGGACACTTTCCTCATAATCCAGAACCATTGCCCGGAAATTTGCGAGATTTATCGCAAGCCGTAACAGAAAATGAAGCGCACTTAGGCTTTGCTGTCGATCCTGATGTTGATCGTTTGGCGATTGTTAATGAAGACGGAAGCATGTTTGGTGAAGAATACACCTTAGTGGCCGTGGCCGATTATGTATTGAGTAATACCAAAGGCAATACGGTTTCCAATCTCTCTTCGACGAGAGCTCTGCGTGATGTAACAGAAAAGCATGGAGGACAATATTTTGCATCAGCCGTTGGTGAAGTGAATGTGGTTGAAAAAATGAAAGCGAAGAATGCAATTATCGGTGGAGAGGGTAATGGTGGAATTATTTATCCCGAAACGCATTATGGGCGTGATGCGCTTGTTGGCATTGCTTTATTTTTGACTTATTTAGCCAAAGAAAAAAAATCATGTTCTAAATTGCGTGCGAGTTTTCCTAATTATGTGATCTCAAAAAATAAAATTGCTTTAACGCCTGATTTAGACGTTGATGCTGTATTGACAGAAGTGGAGCAGAAATATGCAAATACCGATGGGGTAGAGCTTTCAACTATCGATGGTGTTAAACTTGATTTTGCTCACGGTTGGGTACATTTACGTAAATCGAATACCGAACCAATTATTCGTATTTATGCCGAAAGTAATTCAGAAAAAGAAGCTGAAGATTTGGCTAAATCCATTATGAATCTGATAGATACAATTGTATCCCGATAGATTTACAACTGTAAACCAGTTTCCTTTGTTTATGAATGTATATCTCGATAATGCATCAGCAACACCGCCAAACCAAACGGTGTTGCTTTCTATCAATCGTTTATTTGGAGATTATTTTGCAGCACCGCATTCTATTCATTTCTCGGGACGCAAAAGAAAGAATAGAATAGAAATATCTCGAAAGAAAACAGCTAAAGTACTTAACTCTTCTCCTTTTGAATTGTTTAGCTATAATAAGTCTGATTTATTGGCTTATTTATTTCGCTTCATAATTAAGCAGTTACAAATAAAGACCCTTGTCTGTTCTATTTGGGAAGATTGGGATTATATTCAGTTATTTGAGAAACTAGCAGCAGAAGGGGAGATAGAACTGTTGTATTTAACTACCGATTCAAATGGAAACCCAAGCATTGATGAACTTAAAGTATTACTTCAACCTAAAGTATTACTTTTCCTAAGCCATGCTAATAGCTATACATCCAGTATGTTACCATTAAAAAAAGTAGCTAAATTATGTAATAAAGCAGAGGCGGTGTTCTTTTGTGATATGTCGCTTTCTAATGGCTATTTTGCAGTAAATATGGAACATATTCCTGTTGATTTTGCTATTTTCTCAGGTAAATCAATACACGCCATGCAGCATAGTGGTTTGTTGTATGTAAAATCTGACTATCATGCTCTATTTCAGGATATAACAAGAGACGATGACTGGCTGTCTGATTATATTATGGCTGATAATCTGCATATTATGGTAGAAGAGTTAAAGCAAAACTACAATGATT
>JAOZTL010000460.1 GCA_029942205.1 Bacteroidales bacterium
AGTTTATTTTACATTTGCTCCACTTTCTATTTTTTGGGATAAAATACCATATTCAGTAATTGCTTCTATTTCAATCTTATTCCATCCTTTTTTTGTCGATTCTAACGAAAATGTTCGCATATCAGCTGTTAATTGGCTTTCGTTGGCAATGAGTTCTCCTTCATAATACAATCTAAATCCTTTTAAATCAGAAATATTTGTCCGATACGTCCATGTTATATCCATTTTTGTTTCATTTTGTTTTACTTTTAACATAGGAAACGGAATACGACTATTAGGAATAAATACTTCTACCGTTTCACTTTTATCACCAATGTAATTGTTTTCATTAGCAATAGCTACGGCAAACGTGTATTTTTTGCCACTAGATCCTTCTACTTTGTATCGATATTTGCTTTCGGTAATCTTAGGCAAGGAGGTCTCACGAGAAAGTCGTCCAGCATAACCTCGATCACAATAAATCTGATACGCACCAAAGTCAGCCATATTTTCGACATTATCCCAAGTCAAAACCACAAAACAAGTGTCGCCACTCATTTCAACTTCTGCTTTTACATTTTGTGGGACAGGATATCCGACAGCCATAAATGTTGTTCCGAAAGACACTAAAAGTGTCATAATCAGTATTTTAAAATTCATTTTAATATTTAGTTAGATTAATAATAAAAAAGCCTAATTCAAAACAAATGCTTCAAATTAGGCTCGCAGTATAGTCTTTTTTTTTATTATTCAACAATCCTTACACGAATACCTTCGCTGTGCGAAGTAAATTCAGGTGCGTACATGCATTGTATGGTTGCAATTCCGTTAGAAAAATCGCCTGCAAATGAGGCTCTTAATGCATATTCAAACACATGTGTTCCTTTCGAGATGTACGAGAAAAAGAAATTGGTAGCCGCATCTTTCGTGCTCTGGTAATATCCCAAACCAGCTTTGTAGCGATAAGACGAAAATACGTTAATTGGCTCAAAACCAGCTGCTCGCATGTCTTTCATGTGTACAAATTCCATTTCCCGATCGGCTCTCAAAATAATTCGTACGATCACTTTATCGCCAATGGCTATTTTGCTACGTTTACTCACGGGGTCTATCACTTTTCGTCCATCAACGATGCGTTCAATAAATAATTTTTTCTCCAATTGCAAAGGCGTTTCGTATGAAGTAATCTTATCTATTTGTTCAAAATACTGCCAATAAAGTGCTCCCCAAGCGATTCCTGCATCTGTCTTGCTTAGTTTCACTTTCCCCATTTTTGGTTTAATGTCATTTTGTTGCCAATCGACTTTAAAATAGCCAGTTCCAGCTTCCACTTTGGTATTTTCCATTGTTAATGGATCTATTTTTTGATCACCCACCTGAATTTCGACTAGTTTATCGCTACCCAGCCAGTTTTCGCCTGTCAGCAACAAAGCCGTAACCGCCTCTACGGTGGCTTTGGTGGTTTTCCAGTCTTTTGTTTGTTTTTGTTTCAATAACCAAATTTTCATTTTATCTACAATCGCCTCATTTTCAGTTACTTCATCAAAAAATTCAATCATCAAAGCCTGTGTTTCAATAGGTGCTTGATACCAGCCATATCCAGCAAGATTTTCGGGCCAATAGCATCCCATTTCTTCATCTGTAATAGACTGTTGTTTAAGAGCTTCTGCAATCAATAGAGGTGTTTTTTCATCTCCAAAGCGGTACAAAGCCAATCCAATCAGCCCTTGTGCGTACATGCCTTGTTTCATCCAATATTTTTGGGCTTGTTCAGAATAATACGTAAAAGCTTCTGTCGTTTTTTCATTCATATCCGCTTTTTTGTAAAAGCTACGAGTATATAAATAATGTAACGCCATGTAAGATAAATGATCGTCGGTCATTTTTCTATCATATTTTTTAACCCAACGTTTCAAATCTCTATATTCCTGTACAATTTCGCTATCCAAAAAGCCAACAGCTTTAATTATTGCCGAATTTAATCGACTATTTTTCATGATTCGCTGGACACCTAAATCTTGCAAATGTCCAAATCCCGAAACCAAATACTGTGTAACGTAGCGGCTTTCGGGCATTCCATCAAACCAAGGCCAACCACCATTGTATTTTTGTGCTTTCAGTAATTTATCGGTAGCTTTTTCCAATTCATAATTCAAATTATTGGTGTCGAACAAGTTAGCAACATGTTTTTTACGTTCTTTTTCGTTTCCTGCTTGTATCACCCAAGGTGTTTCTTCGAGCATCAAGGCTTTCAAGTCTTGATTTTTTTCTAATTGCGATAAAAATGCATGCTGCGATTCGTCGTTTTGCCACGCTTTAAAAACGGCTTCAATTTTATCGTTTGATTGAATCACATGTTCTGCCAAGCTATTTGCATATAATCTACTGAATGTCTGTTCGTTACATTCATACGGATATTCCATTAAATACGGTAAAGCCAAAATTGCATTCCAAGCAGGATTGGATGTAAATTCGAGTGTAAGTTTGTGATTTTTACGTGTTTTCGATTTATTTTTCACCAATTTATCCAATTGAAATTCTTTGGTTTCATTTCCAGCAATGTACATCGGAAGCGATTCTGTAACAAGCATTCTATCAGACAAAACTGGGACTGCATTTTCTTCACCATCCGAAAAATCGCTAGCTTTCGCCACCACTCGATAAGTGAGCGCCGAATAAGATTCTGGAATTTTCAGTGTCCAAGTAACAGCTGTATTTTGACCAGCTTCTACAGTAAATGGCAGTTCGGCTTGTTTACGAATAATTCCTTCGGCAGGCTTCATCGTGATTGCATCAAAAAACTCTAAGCGAGCTGTTCCTGTCAAGCTTTGCTCCGAAATATTACTGACTTTTACGGTCAAAATCATTTCGTCTTTTTCACGGAAAAAACGAGGAATATTCGTCAGCAACATCAATTTCTTCTGAGTTTGCAATTCATTGGTTATAAAGCCATAAGAAACATCTTTTGTATGAGCAAATCCCATCATTTTCCATTTGGTGAGCGATTCGGGAATGGTAAATTTAATCAACAATTCTCCATTTTCGTCTGTTCGCAAATCGGGATAAAAGAAAGCAGTTTCATTAAAATTTGTTCGCACTTTTACATCCGAAAAATCACTTTGTGGCTCAGGTTCAGTAATTTCATCATCCGAAACCAGCATCACTTCAGGTTCTCCTGTTTCAGAGCTTTCAATAACAACCTCTTTTTGAACATTTCCATTTCTGCTACTTCTTTTTCTGCGTTGAGCTTTATTTGTTGATATTGATTCAAGCATTACCTCTTCTTCTTCACCACCTCCATAGCTATATAAATAATTAT
>JAOZTL010000461.1 GCA_029942205.1 Bacteroidales bacterium
CGTCATCGTTTTTTATCGAGCCATTTAATAATGTGTTGCCTAATGCCGTATTGGCATTTTCTGCCGATGGGAAATTTATGTTCTTAAATAATGATTATTTATCAACCAAAAAATTTGTAGGGCTGGATACACTTTTCACTAAAACTACTTCTGGTATTTCTGTTAGTAGTAGAGATACCAGCAGTTTTGCTCTTGTCGATTCGGTATTAATTCAAGAATTGGACGAAAGTATTGCTGAAAAGTACACATTCTTTTATACAAATGAGGATAAAAGAATTCTTCTATTTACACCACAAAAGGATAGTGCCGAAAACTACGAAGCTAACGATATGGATGTTTATTATTGCTATAAATATATCGAACAGCCAAAGCCCGAAAAAGAAGAAAAGCAAAGCAAGAAAGATAAAAAAGACGATAAACAAGAAATCGAAACTGAGGAGACCGAAGAGGCGGAACAAAACGAGGAAAGTGAAACAGTACAAGCCGAAGCGGTTGAACGATGGTCGAGTCCAGAGTATTTGGGTAATACAGCTTATGCGTTTGTGATACCAAGTACCGACACTACGGCTGGTAATATTACGCAAAAAGAATTTGTAGGAACATTGCTGCCAGAAAACGATAGCGTTGTGCCATGCCAGTATGCAACATGGGGGTTTCCTGAGCCAGTCAAATTTGATGCTTTCGATAATACGAGTAATTATTTCAGTTTGCATGTAAACAAAAACGGAACGGTGATGCTATTGGCTATTGAAGATGCTTCGTCTTATGGCAAGCGTGATTTGTATGTAAGTATGAAACAAGACAATAACACATGGAGTCAACCAAAGAACTTAGGAGCAACGATCAATACCATTTCGGACGAGTCATCACCATTTATTGATAATGACGATATGACCTTATACTTTGCCAGTGCAGGGCATGCAGGCTATGGCGATAGAGATATTTATGTTTCGCGCCGACAAGACGACAACTGGACAAAGTGGAGCACGCCGCTAAACTTAGGTAAAGTGGTGAATACGCCAGGATCGGATGCTTTTTTCTCCATTTCGCCCAATACACGAGAGGCTTATTTTTCTGCTGAAGACGATGCTATCCAATGCCAAAACTCAGACTTGTTTAAAGTCCAAATGAATGATCCGATTTCGTTTACTCTAAGTGGAACTGTTTACGATTGGGACTCAAACAGACGATTAGGTGCAGACATTATCGTCAATCCCCTTGAAGGAAATGATGATGTGCTAGGCTTTAGCAAAACGCAATTCATTTCAGATTCTCGTACAGGAAAATATTCGATAAAAGTTCTCGATATGTTTGAATCTCCACAATTGCAGGAATTTGGGCTGATTGCAGGAAAAACTGATTATTACATGGTGGATGGACGGGGAAAACCTGTTCCGTATAGGCATTTTAAATTTGATACAGAAGGACGTAGAACCATTAATATTACCGAAGATTTGTATATGCGTACAAATAAAATGCAGAAAGATACAGCAAGCACTTTTGATGACATTATAGCTAATGATGACCCGAACGATGCAACGAACGTTAATGACGTGGATACGGTAGCTATTGCTGATAAAGTAGAAGAGGGAGAATATGTTGCCAAAACAGAAGGTGAGATTATTCGATCGGAATCCGAAACCTGCGAAACTCTTTTCTATAATGGAAATTTATATTATTTGCCTCCATTTGATCCAAAAGTAGACCGAACTACTTATATCAATTATATGGAAGTGGCTTATAGTAAGAAATTTAATTATGGAGATAAAACCATTAGCTTGGATGAGCAAGAGTTTCGGGATTTTACCAAAAAATTACTGGATAAACTGAAAAAACTGAATGACCCGACTAAGATCATAAAAATACACATTGTGTCGAGTGCCTCGCATGTCCCTATTCCTAGCTCCAACCAATCGCTTTCGGAACAGCGTGCACAGGAGGCTAAGAAGCAAATTAATCATATTCTGGCACTGAAAGGGATTGATTCGAATAAAATAGAAATAACTGAGCAGAATTTTGTTCAAGGGAAAAAGTTTAAGGATGATGCAAGTAATATCGCTTATTATAAGGAGTTTCAATATATCAAAATTTGGATAATGGCTTGTAAGAAAACAACAAAATAAGGTCTTTGACCTTTTGATGTTGTACGAGTATTAATCACTGATTAATTGAGAAATAACTAGAAATTTAATTCTTTCCATCTCTTTAAATGATACTTTTTTATTTTAAAATAACTTGTAAGTTATTGATTACGATATGTTTATGTAAATACGTAAGCAGCATTAAATAGCACGAAGTGCTTAAATAGATTCAAATGATTAGTCAGAGACAATTATTCTTACAACACGTAGGGCAAACATCGGATGCGCCCGTGGCTATTGAAGTAGAAAAAGCAGAAGGCATTTACTTGTATGATACCGAAGGGAAAAAGTATATTGATTTAATATCGGGCGTATCGGTAAGTAATGTTGGGCATCGGCATCCAAAGGTGGTGAATGCCATTAAGGCTCAAGTAGACAAGTACATGCACCTCATGGTGTATGGCGAATATATTCAAAGCCCGCAGGTGCAGTTTGCCAAGAAAATATCCGATCTTTTGCCTGAGAAGCTGAATAGTGTATATTTTGTTAATTCGGGTAGCGAGGCCAACGAAGGAGCAATGAAACTTGCCAAACGCTACACGGGGCGTTCCGAAATAATCTCGTGTAAAGATGCCTATCATGGCAGCACGCATGGTGCACTTAGCTTAATGAGCAACACTGAATTTACACAAGCTTTCCGTCCATTATTACCAGATATTCGATATATTCGTTTCAACGAAGAAGCCGATTTGTCGTACATTACCACGCAAACGGCGGCAGTTGTTGTGGAAGCGGTGCAAGGCGAAGGGGGCGTAATCCCAGCACGAGCTTGCTTTATGAAAAAACTACGGCAGCAATGCGATCGCACGGGCTGTTTGTTGATTATCGACGAAGTGCAAACAGGCTTTGGGCGCACAGGCGAATTATTCGGATTTATGCACTACGACATTGTGCCCGACATTATTAGCTTGGCTAAGGGCATGGGGGGAGGAATGCCTATTGGTGCTTTTATTGCCGACAAAGCGGTGATGGATGTTTTTCAGTCTAATCCTGTTCTTGGGCACATCACTACTTTTGGTGGACACCCTGTCTCGGCGGCGGCGGCTGTGGCTACTTTGGATGTGCTTATCAGTGAAGATTTGATTGGGCAAGCTGCCTCCAAAGGAAAACGCTTGATCGAACAACTAAAAC
>JAOZTL010000462.1 GCA_029942205.1 Bacteroidales bacterium
ATTACTTCTGCCAGTTTTCGGTTCGATTCGTGCGTCCATCCAGCCACATGCGGGCTAAGGATCACATTCTCGGCTTGCACCAAAAACTTAAAGTCGGTAGGCAAACCATCACGGTGTAACTCTTCAAACGATGTTTTTTCGTATTCTAGTACATCCAAGCCCGCCGCCACCACATTGGCGTTACGCAAATGCGTTACCAAATCGGCAGTACGCACCACTTTGCCTCTAGCAGTATTCAGTAGGACAATGTTCTTACGAAACGAAGCCAAAAAACGATCATCTACCATAAACCTAGTTTCGTCTGTCAGTGGCACATGTAAGCTCACAATGTCGGCATCATTCCAGAGTTGTTCCAAAGAGCATTCGGTGGCATAGCTATCCGAAAAACTGGTCTTATACTTATCGTATGCAATCACTTGAGCACCAAATCCCGATAGTTTACGAGCAAATGCTCCTCCCATGTTGCCATATCCGATAATCCCAATTGTTTTTCCTTCTATCTCCACGCCTCGGTTCTCTTCTCGTTTCCATACACCTTGTTTCACTTCAGCATTGGCACGATTCAAGTTATTCAGCAGCATCAGCAACATCCCTATGGCGTGTTCGCCCACCGCCGATCGGTTGCCTTCAGGGGCATTCAAGCAAGCAATACCATGGCTTTCGGCATACTCCACGTCAATATTTTCCAAGCCAGCACCCACACGCCCAATGCATTTCAGGCGTGTAGCTTGGCTAAGAATGTTTGCGTCTAGCGTTATTTTACTTCGGATAATAAGCCCATCGTATTGGTCAATCACATCAACAATGCTTTCGGCTTCTATCCCTGGGCGATAATCACAATCAAAGCCTTTCGCTTGCAACAATTCGAGCAAGCGAGGGTGCGTAGAGTCTACAAATAATATTTTACTCATTATCGGCAACAGCATTAAGATCATCCAAACGTACCATTACGCCAGCCTTGTATCCACGAGGGTTTCCGTCTAGGTCATACAGCTCATAAGCAAGCATAATGGCGGTAATTCGTTTCCCAAACTGCAAGCTCTTTTCGTCGAAATACCATTCTTCTACAAACTGCATCTTCCCGATCCTCTCACGTGCATACTCTGCTTCCAACTGCTTCACTTCGTCTAGGCTCATAGGCATTTCTGTCTTATAATTAAGAGGAGTTAGTCGCCCATTATAAATGGCATTAAACACAACATTAATCAACGCCTCTAAATCCAAGCTTTGTAAACGTTCGGTAGCCCATTCATCCGTAGCATCTGGATTTCGGAGTATTACATCATAAATTATTTTATCAGCAAGTACTACGGCATTACTTTCGTTCAGTACATTCTCGTAGAAAGCCCCCGATTTCACTTCAGGCAACAAAATCGCCGTTGAATCTTCCACCGTTTCGGAGTTTTCAGTCGTTTTATTACAGCCCATTAGCAAGGCAATGCTTATTAGTAATAATAATGTTTTACGCATAATTTGTTTTTTTAGTTTAATTTAATTAAAAATAAAATATCGATAATAAGGTTTCTATATATATTAAGAGCGTAAGCCACAAGATCTACATCAAGAAGGTCGAGTCCCTCGGGAGAATGTTAGTCGCATACCTTTTTGTTTTTCGATAAAAATCCCATTGTCGTATACCAGCTTACCATTCACGAAGGTTTTCACCACCTTCGATTGAAAGCTAGTACCCTCAAACGGCGACCATCCACACTTATAGAGGACATTATCCCTGTTTACCTCCCACGGTGCATGTAAGTCCACGAGTACCAAATCGGCAAAATAACCCTCTCGAATGTAACCTCGGTCTTCAACTTGAAAAATGTCGGCAGGCGCATGGCACATTTTCTCTACAATAAACTCCAAGCTAAGCTTCTGTTGATGATAAAACTCAAGCATAGCCACCAGAGCGTGCTGCACCAAAGGTCCTCCCGAAGGAGCATCAAAATACAGATTGTCTTTTTCTTCGCGTGTATGCGGTGCATGATCCGTAGCAACTACGTCCAGCTTATTATCGATCAATGCCTGAAACAAAGCCTCCCTGTCCGCTGCCGGTTTGATGGCAGGATTCCATTTGATGAGCGTTCCTTTGCTGTCGTAGCTAGCATCATCAAACCACAAGTGATGCACACACACCTCGGCGGTAATACGTTTCTCTTTGCTGGGTGTTTTATCATCAAACAGCTCCATCTCTTTCCCCGACGACAAATGCAAAACATGCAGGCGAGTGTCGTACTTCTTTGCCAAGCCCACCGCATAGCTCGATGACAAGTAGCAAGCCTCAGCACTTCTTATTTCAGGATGATATTTAATAGGCATTTGTTCGCCATGCAAATCCTTATACGCTTTTGTATTCCGTTGTATTGTTTTTTCATCCTCGCAATGCGTCGCCACGAGTAAGTCTGTTTTAGAAAAGATTTCACTCAAGCTCTCTTCGCTATCCACAAGCATATTCCCCGTCGAAGAACCCATAAATACTTTGATACCACACACATTATGCTTGTCCGTTTTTAGTAATTCATCAATATTATCGTTCGTTGCACCAATGTAAAACGAATAATTCGCTAGTGATTTTTGTGAAGCATTTACATACTTCAACTCCAATATCTCTTGAGTTGTCGCTTGAGGAATCGTATTTGGCATTTCCATAAAAGAAGTAATTCCACCCGCCACAGCCGCTTTCGATTCGGTATATACATCTCCTTTATGTGTCAATCCTGGATCACGAAAATGTACTTGATCGTCAATTATACCAGGAAATAAAGTCAAACCGTTAGCATCAATAAGCTCACAGTCTAAAAGAATTTCACTAGGAACGTCGTTCTTGAATATTCTAGCTATTTTATTTCCATTAATCAAAATATCTCCCTTGAAATGCTCTCCTTCATTTACAACCAAGGCATTTTGTATTAATATTCTCTTGTTTATCATTTATTTAGCTTTTAGGAATTAACTATTTCGTTTTTATTTTTAAATCCTCAGAAAAGTAGCAGGACAAAATTAATCATACAATTATTTCTTTAATAAATCACTGATTATAATCGTTTTATACCAGTACGTAAGTAATATCAAAAAGGTCAAAGACCTTAAAGCAAATATAGCAATATTTTAAGTAACAAAGTATACATCCTAAATAAATAGTTTATATTATTCCTTTATCTTAAGGAACATAAATTAAATAAGCTAGGCTCTTAATATGTTATTTAATTTGCGTTCCTAAAGGTTAGGAAAGACAATTTTTCT